>DAINBU010000008.1:0-84213 GCA_036732755.1 Planctomycetota bacterium | reverse complement strand
AGCCCTTCTTCGCCGCGAACGGGGGCGGCCCGCGCGGCGCCCCGAAGGTCGCCTCGGGCCCGATCATGGACGACTGGGAGGCGGCACTCGCGAAGGCGCTGGCCGAGCACAAGCAGCTCGCGATCAACTTCACCGGCGACGTCTGAGCCAACTGCCGCATGATGGAGGGGCCCGGAGGGCCGCTCCGCGATCCGGCCGTGAAACGGGAGCTCGAGAACTTCGTGGAGGTCTGGCTCCACTTCGACCACCACGAGAAGGGCGCCGAGAACATCGAGCGGGAGAAGGAGATCCTGGGCTTCCAGGCCAACCCGTACTGGGTGATCTATGACCCCGCGACGAAGAAGGCCCTGCGCAAGCAGGCCTTCACGTTGAGCGTCGAGGTCTTCCTGAAGTTCCTGCGCGGGGAGTGACGCGCGAGACGGCGCCGCGTGGAACAGCGCGGCACCGTCGGCGCGCGGCGCGAGGCCCGTATGGGGCACGCAGTCGATCGTGTCCGAATCGACTGACCTCGAGGCGCTTCGACTAGTGTTGGCGGATTCGAGATCGCGAAACTCGGCCAGCATGTCGACGACGAGGCACTTCGGCGCGACATTGCGGCGCGGGTACCGACGGCTCGCGGCCGTGCCTTGACGCTACGCCGCGGCCCGGCGATCGAAGTTCAAGTGGCCGCCGAGTCGCGCGCGCGGCAGGATGGCGCTGACATGGCTCGCGGCTTCCACTTCCGGTTCGACCAGCCGATTCCCGATCCGTTTAGGTGGTCGCTCGCGGTCGTCGTGCTCGGCGTATTCCGTGAGCGCATGTCGGAGAAACTCCGACCCGACGAACAGCATCTGCGGACGAGTGCGGGCCATGCGCGCGACGGACATCTCCCCACGGCCGCTCAAGCCCGGTGCGCCGGACAGTCGGGACGACGCCGCAACCGAGGAGCCCCTCGCGCCGTGCTCCCTCCCAGTACCCTGCAGCCCTCTCCCTACCTCAACACAGGGGTCTTGGCCAGAGAACGCAGATCACGTCCCACTCAAGCAACCGACCGAGCGACCCGAACTCTCGCGGCCACTGCGGGTTCGAGTCCCACTCGGGCACCCCAAAGGCGGACTTGAACCCTGGCGGCTCCTTCCGTTTCGAGTCCTAATCGGGCGCCCCAAAGGCGGACGCGAACCGAGAGCAGTTCGCACTTCCGTCCCACTCGGGGAGCCAGAGGCGACTCTCGAGCAAGACGGGACGCGCAGATGGGGGAGACGCAGGTCGGGTTTCCGAGCGCGGCGTCCAGGATTCTGGCGCGCCCGAATCCTGCGCGAGGCGCACGCGCTACCGCTACCTGGGGGCAGATGTCAGCCAGTCGCCCCGACGAGCTCCTTGACTTCCTCTAGATCGCTCGGAACCAGCTCCGTCTCCCACGTCGGTGGGTCGTGAGTAGCCTCCCAACCCCGGGCTGCCGCCCGTTCGGCTTCGGCGGCAACTGCCGGGGACACCAGCGAGGCCTCCGCGCATGCGTTCGACCTCCACCGTCACGCGCGGAATTGCGCTGGCCGGAGTCGCGGTCGGCGTCGTCTTCCAGGTCGTCGCGCTGGCCGGGCGGCAGGAGTTCGCCGCGTGGCGCGGCGTGCTCGCGGTCGCGGCGTTCGGCGGGGCGGCGTTTCCTTCGGGGCTCCGCTTCCGGCGCGCCGTGCCGCTCGCGGATCTGCTGCGGCTCGCCGGACTCGCGGCGACGGCGGCGTTCGCGTGGGCCGGCCTCCTCGAAGGGGTGCTGCTCGCGAAGCCGCTCCTCGCGCGCGAGCTGCTGCTCGTGGCCGTGGGCGCGACCCTGCACGTGCTCGTGCTCTTCGCCGCCGACTCGATCGGGCACGCATCCGCGGCAGCGCCGCGCGTCGTCTGCAGGAGCTGGTTCGCGGTGACGTCGGCCGTGCTGTGCGCGTGCCTGGTCGAATGGGTGTTCACGTGGCGCATGCCGGCGTGGATCTACGACGTGGTTCCCGACGATCCGCGGCTGGGATCGATGTTCGTCGCGCATCCGCCCCTCGTCCACGCGCTGCGCCCGGGCTTCCGCGGCCGCTTCGTCCACCCCGAATTCCCGGGTCTGCGCGTCGAGATCAACGCGCTCGGCATGCGCGACCGCCCCGAGGAGGGCGTGCTGCCCGCGACGGGCGACGCGGTGGTGCTGGTGCTCGGCGATTCGTTCGCATTCGGGACCGGCGTGCGGCTCGAGGAGACGTTCCAGGAGCGGCTCGAGGCGCGCGCCGCGGAGCTCACGACGCGGCCGCTGCGCGTCTACGGCGCGGGCGTCCCCGGCTACGGGCAGTTCGATTCCCTGGCGCAGCTCGAGGAGATCGGCGCGTCGCTGCACCCCGACGTGGTCGTCGAGGCGCTCTACGAGGGCAACGATCTCCAGGACAACCTGCGCGGGATGGCGATGGCGAACGGGCCGGTCCCGCGGCGGCGCGCACCGCGCGAGCCGACGGCGATCGCGACGTTGCTGCGCGACCAGTGGACGAGGGCCGGCCAGCTCTCCTACTGGAGGGGCAGCTCGTCGGCGCTTCAGTTCCTCTGGCCGGCGCTCGAGAAGCCGCTGGCCGCGCTCGGGCTCGTCCCCGCGACGTTTCCCACCAATCGCGTGCTGACGCAGATGCTCCGAAGCGAGCCGCCGCCGTCGCTCCTCCGGCTCGGGCTCGAGACGTTCGAGGCATTGCGCAGGATGCGCGTGATGTCCGGCGAGCTCGGAGCGGCGTTCGTCGTCCTGGTGATCCCCGCCTCGATGCAGGTCGACGAGCAGCTGTTCGAAGCGTTCGTCCGCCAGGCGGCGGCCGGCGACGGCGGCGCCTGCGAACGGACGCGCTTCCATCGCCGTCTGGTCGATGCGCTGCGTCAGGACGGCTTCTCCGTCGCCGATCCCCTCCCTGCGCTCGAGGCCGCCGCGCGCGCCGGTCGCGGCGGATACCACCACGAGGGACACCTCAACCTGAACGGCCACCAGATCGTCGCCGGGACGCTGTTCGATCCGGTGAAGCGGGCGCTGGAGCGGTGAGGCGGGTTGCGTCGCGCTACTGCCCGAATCCCAGGTCGAGTCCCGGCGTGAACGAAACCTGGCGCGACGCCCCGTCGTCGAGCTCGAGCGCCTGCACGTAGGCGTGCATCCCGAAGAGCGCCTCGTCGTAGGGCACGTCGAAGGTGAGCAGCGCGCCTTCGGGCGGCAGCAGGAAGGGCAGGAACAAGAACGACTGGACCAGGAGCGTGCCGCCCTTGCCGCTCACGATCGACTGGGTGTCGAAGCCGGCCATGACGAAGCCGACGGTCCAGAACTGGAGCGAGTTCTCGATCGCGATCGTCGCGGTCGACCCGAACACCGGCAGCGTCGCGGCCGTGATCGCGGGGACGCCGTAGGTGCCGGGCCAGCCGGTCCCGTAGTTCGACGCGGAGGCCGTCGGGTACGCGATCGTGCGGTCGCGGACGAACATGTCGGAGTCGGTGTTGGTGTCGCCGGGGACCAGGTCGGTCGCCCCGCTCGCGAACGCGATCTGCAGATGGTCGTCCGAGAGGCCGTAGCCGAACGAGCTCCCGTCCGCGTCGCCGATCGGGCGGACGCTCACCTTCTCGATCGTTCCCGCGGCGAGGTCGCGCAGGAACACGTTCGCGACGTGGTGGACCGACAGGCCGACGAGGTTGTCCGCCGGACTGGTGAAGAGCACCGCCGTGCCATCCCGCGAGAGGTGCGGCGCCGAGGCGGGTCCATCGGCCGCGATCCCGTCGGGCGTCTCGCTCATGCGCGTGACCAGGCCCGTCGCCGCGTCGAACAGGAAGACGTCGGGGCCGCCGTTCACGTCGTTCGCGACGAGGTTCGTCGCGAGGCTCTCGAACACCACGCGCCCGCCGTCGCCCGAGATGCGCGGCGCGGTGCTGTCGCCGTCGGCGCCGCCGTCGATCGCCACGCTCGCGAGCGTCGTCTTCCCGGTCGCCAGCTCGTACAGGAAGACGTCGTTGTGGCCGTTGGTGTCGTTCGGAACGAGGTTGGTCGCGCCGCTCAGGAAGGCGACGAACTTCCCGTCGGACGAGATGCGCGTGAGGACGCTCCCCCCGTCGGCCTCCTGGCCGTCCCAGCCGACGCTCACGCGCGTCGTCGTGCCCGTCGCGCGGTCGCGCACGAACGCGTCGATCGTGCCGTTGGTGTCGCCGCTCACGAGGTTCGACGCGTCGCTCGAGAACGCGACGAATCGACCGTCCCCGGAGACGCTGGGGTAGTAGCTGTAGCTGTCGCCCTGCACGCCGTTCGCGCCGAGGCTCACCCGTTCGAGCGTCGCGGGCTGCTCGTCGAAGATGCCGTTCCCGTCGGGGTCGCGGTCGAGCAGGAAGACGTCGGCCGTGCCGTTCGTGTCGTTCGCGACGAACGTCGGGCAGTTGCCGAAGAACACGACGAACCGGCCGTCCGCGCTGATGTCCTCGCCGTTGACCCCGCCGGATCCCGCGAAGCCGGCGAGCGTGACGTCGACCAGCGTCGTCGTGCCGTTCCCCTCGTCGAAGACGCCGTTCCCGTCCGGGTCGCGGTCGTGCAGGAAGACGTTCTCGCCGTTCCCGTTGTGGTCGCGCGGATCGAGGTTGTCGGCGAAGCTGCCGAACACGACGTACCGCCCGTTGCCGCTGATCGCGGCGCCGTACTGGCCCGAGCTGCCGGCGGCCTGCGACCCGTCGGACGCGACGCTGACGCGCGCCACGCCGTCGCCGGCCGAGGCGACGGGCGCGAAGGTGACGGAAGTGACGACGGTGAAGAGGATCGAGGTGCGCATCATCGTTCGAACTCCGCGGGGGGGTCGACGGGCCGCGGTTCGCGGCGCGATCCAACCCTCCCAGAATCCGCGTCCGCGGCTCTTTTGCAATCCCGGGATTCACCGGAGCACTTCGCGCGCGAGGCGATCCAAGTGACGATCGAGCGCGACGATGCGTACTGACGCGCCGACCCGCGCGATGTACTTCGCACCCGAGACGAGGTCGCGCGTGCGCTGCTCCAAGCGGGTCACTCCGTCACCGTGCGGCCGGCGTCTCCTCGGGATCACCGGTTCTACGGCTCTGGAACGCTCCTTACCTCGCGCATCGTTCAGCCCGTTCCCAGATTCCTCTCCCAGGTCGGCATAATCCCGCGCCCTGCCGAGCACGCGGAACGGGACTGGAGTCCTCGCCGAAGCGCGTCTCGGATCCGAGGAACACGTCGTGAGTTGCGACACGCTCTCCGAGGTTTTGCGCGCGGTGCGGCTGACGGGCGCCGTCTTCTTCGACGTCGAGGCGTCGTCGCCGTGGGTGGAGCAGTCGCCGCCCGGCAAGGTGATCGCGTCGACGGTGCTGCCCGGCGTCCAGCACCTGATCTCGTACCACGTCGTCGTCGAGGGCAGCTGCTTCGGAGGCCTGATCGGCAAGCCGCCCGTCCTCCTCGAGGCGGGTGACGTGATCGTCTTCCCGCACGGCGACGCGCACGTGATGTCGAGCGCGCCCGGGATGCTGTCGCCCCCGAGGCTCGAGAACTACACGCCTCCGCCCCGGACGCAGCTGCCGATGCCGGTGAAGTCGGGCGGCGGCGGCTCCGAGCGCGCGCACCTCGTCTGCGGTTTCCTCGGCTGCGACATCCGTCCGTTCAATCCGCTCATCTCGACGCTGCCGCGGCTCCTGCACGTGCGCGACCGGGACGGGGCGGCGCGCGGGTGGCTCAGCCACTTCGTGCAGGTCGCGCTCGCGGAATCGCGCGACAAGCGGGCGGGCGGCGAGTCGGTGCTCGCGCGCCTGAGCGAGCTCATGTTCGTCCAGGCGATCCGGCGCCACCTCGAAGCGATGCCGAACGAGCAGACGGGATGGCTCGCCGGCCTGCGCGACCCCTACGTCGGGCGCGCTCTCGCGGTGCTGCACGAGCGACCGACCCACGACTGGAGCCTCGACGAGCTCGCGCGCGAGGCGTCGCTGTCGCGCTCGGCGCTGGCCGACCGTTTCGGGCGGCTGGTCGGCAAGCCGCCGATGATGTACCTCGCGCAGTGGCGCATGCAGATCGCGGCGGGCCTGCTCGCGCGCGGCGCGAAGGTCTCCGCCGTCGCCTCCGAGGTGGGCTACGACTCGGAGGCCGCTTTCAATCGCGCGTTCAAACGGTTCGTCGGGATCCCTCCCGCGACCTGGCGCGACAGCGCGCCGCCGCCGCCGGCAGCATCGTCGGCGACGGCAGCGGCCGTGATCGGGAGAGAGGCTTCGCCGAACCGCCGAAGCCCCCCTCCCGCCACGAAACGTCCGATCAGTTCTTCGAAGAGACCGGCGTCGGCGCCGGCCCGGCGAGCGGCCGCAGCGCGTGCTCGAACACCCAGGTCCCCATCTCCTCGCCCTGGCGGTAGCCCGCGTTGACCGCGGTCCGGAAGTGGATCCCGGCGAGGATGCGCGACGCGCCGTTCTCCTGAGCCGCCTGCGAGAAGCTCCAGAAGCTGCGCGTGATGCCGGGGTACGGCGCACCGCTGGTCATCGAGAAGTTCACGAAGTCGGTCTCGAAGCAGCGCGCGAGCACCGCCGCGGCCGCCGCGCCGAGCACGGTGTGGTTCGACGGGTAGTCCGGGATGGGCGGCGTCGGCAGCTGGCTCAGCCATTCCGCATCGCCCGCCGCGCGGATCGCGGTCGCGGGGCGCCAGTAGTTGTAGAGGTACTTCGCCTCGAAGCCGACGATGAAGCCCTCCGCCATCGCGAGGTTCACCAGCGCGAACATCCGGGCGCGGACGGTCGCGTCCATGGGCCGGCCGGCCGACGCCTCGCGCGCCACGCGGTTCCATCCCTGCGGCGAGTTCTCGTACCAGAACTTGGCGATCTCGGTCTGCTCGACGTTGCGGGTCGAATGCGCCAGCGCGCCGATCGAGCGGACCTCCTCGACGTCGCGCTTCGCGAGGTCGCTGTCGACCGACGGAGGCGGCTCCGGACGGAATTGCGCCGCGGACTCGAGCACGAAGGGCTTCACGCGACCCCAGTGGGTCATCCACGCGGGCGTGAAGTCGGGCGGCGTCGGCCGGTAGTCCCCCGGCTTCGCGCCGGGCTTGTAGTCCAGCGTCAGGGTCGAGCCGTCGTCCTTGCGCAGCGCGAGGATCGCCGCGGCCGCGCTGCGGCCGAGCTCGATGCCGGCCGACTTCGCGTCGCCCTCCGGGATCGCGGCGAGCGCCTCCTTCATCGTCTTGTCGAGCGCCGTCCGGCAGGACGGGATCAGCTCGACGAGCGTCGCGCAGGTCGCCGACGCGATGGCGGCGTCGATCGACGCGCCGCGCTGGGCCGGCAGCTTCGCCGCGTACTTCTCGAAGCGCGGATCGATCGAGTTCACCGCGTCGTACACGGCGACCTGCACGATGGCCAGGATCCGCGACTCGGCCAGCGGATTGCCGCCGATCTCGCTCGCGGCCGTGGTGTCGGTGGCCACGCGATTCCAGCGCGAGACCTCGTCCTCGCCCGCGAACGCCGACGCTCCGACCAGCGTGAACAGCGCGACCGATCGAATCGTGACCCTGCCGAGCGAATACCTCGCGGGCCGCTTCCCTACGAACCAGTTCATCTTCCGACCTCCTGAATGGGGTTCACGCGCACTCGTGCGTCGCGATCCCGTGCCTGGGTTCCGATGGCGAGAACCTAGGGGAGATTCGGAAGCGGGACCTTGATTGGGCGTCCGGTTCGAAGGCTCGCGCGTCCGCGTTCGGCGCGCGAGTTGATCAGGAGTCCGCGCGGGTTGATCGCGCGTACGCGGACGTCAGACCTCGAGCGTTCGCGCGGCGAGGTCGAAGTCTTCCGCTCGCACGTAGATGAGGTAGGCGAAGCTGCCCTTCCCGTCGGCGATGCCGCTCGACGCGTAGACGTTGATGTTGGCGTCGTAGAGCCGCTTGTGGATGCGGGCGAGGACGCCGAGCTCGTCGTCCCCCTGGACGAGCAGCGCGAAGTGACCTCCATCGAGCGCGAGGCGGGCGTGGGTCGCCTCGGACCGCAGCAGCGCCGGGTCGTCGGGGAAGATGGCGAGCTGCGCGCACGTCGGTCCGACCGGGACCGCGGTGAACGCGACGAGATTGACACCCCGGCCCGCGAGCGCGGAAAGGACCTTGAACGCCTCGCCGGGCTGGTCCCGGACGGTGGCGTAGAAGTACTCGACCCTCCGAACCCGGAAAGCCATCGCGTTCTCCACACCTTCGCGTCGATCGCAGCGCGTGCGCCGCAACCGGACGACACGATAACGCCGGTGCATCGTGGGGAATCCCGGCCGCGAGTCGGTGATTGCTGCCCGGTCGGATCGCCGACGGGGTCGTGCGGCCCGGCGCTCGCGCCGGGAATGGACGTTGCGGTCATCGGCAGCAGGTGTCGCCATACCAGGAGGTGCCGCCATGCTTCGAAGCGCAATCGTCTGCATCGCCGTTCTCTCGAGTCCCGCCGCGGCCCAGGACCCGATCACGCGCGTCTCCGATGCGCCGGACGGCACGCAAGGCAACTGGAACACGCTCGACGTCACGATCTCGGCCGACGGGAATTCCATCGCGTTCACGAGCTTCTCGTCGAACCTCGTGCCCGGCGACAACAATGCATGGGCGGACGCCGGCGGCGACGTCTTCGTCCGCGACCGCGTGACGGGCGCGGTGGTGCGCGTGAGCGTGAGTTCCGCGGGCGACGAGGCCGCCGGCTGCAGCTATTCCCCCGCGATCTCGGCGGACGGCCGCTTCGTCCTGTTCCAGAGCTACGCCGACAACCTGGTGCCGGGCGACACGAACGGTCTCCCCGACCTCTTCGTCCACGATCGCGATCCCGACGCCAACGGCGTCTTCGACGAGGGCAACGGCGTCACGACGCGCGTGAACGTGGCGTCGGACGGGACCCAGAGCGACGCCGACGGCTACAACGGGACGATCTCGGCCGACGGCACGCTCGTCTGCTTCTGCTCGGCCGCGACGAACCTCGTGGCCGGCGATGGGAACGGGGTGAACGACGTCTTCGTGCGCGACCTCTCGGCCGGGACGACGACGCGCGTGAGCGTCGACTCGAACGGCGCCGAAGGCGACGACGTCAGCTCGGGCGCGTCGATCTCCGCGGACGGCCGCTACGTCGTCTTCACCAGCTTCGCCACCAACCTGGCGCCGAACGACGTGAACGGTTTCGGCGACGTCTTCCTCCACGATCGCGGTACCGGCGCGACGACCCTCGTCAGCCTCGACTCGTCCGGCGCCCAGGGCAACGGCTTCAGCCAGGCCGGCCGCCTCTCCGCGGACGACCAGATCCTCGGCTTCAACAGCTACGCGAGCAACCTCGTCGCGGGCGACACGAACGGCGGCGGCGACTGCTTCCTGCGCGACCTGGCCACCGGGATCACGACGCGCGTCAGCGTCGGCACCGGCGGCGTCGAGTGCGCCAGCGGCAGCAGCTTCGACGGCATGTCGGGGGACGCACGCTTCGTCGTCTTCACCACCTGGGCCGACAACATGGTCGCCGGCGACGACAATGAAGTGCTCGACGTCTTCGTCCACGACGCCCTGCTGGACTCGACGACGCTCGTCAGCTGCTCGCGCACGGGCGAGATCGGGAACGACAGCCTCGCGCTGAACGGGATCGGATCGTTCGGCGGTCCGATCTCGGCGGACGGCCGTTTCGTCACCCTTCTCAGCTACGCCACGAACCTCGTCAGCTACGACACGAACGACTTCGAGGACGCGTTCCTGCGCGACCGCTCGATCTCGATCGACGCGACCTGGAGCAACTACGGCGAAGGCTTCTCCGGACTGCTCGGCGTCCCGACGCTGACTTCGAGCGCCGATCCGGTCTTCGGCACGACGATCACGCTCGACGTGGGCAATTCGAGCGGCGCCGCGACCGTTGGCCTCCTGCTCATCGGCTTCACGCCGGCGTCGATCCAGACCAGCGCCGGCGGCACCATCCTCGTCGACGTGATGTTGATGCTGCCGTTCCCGCTCGAGTCGACCGGCGCGTCGATCGTCGAGAGCATCCCCTACGACGACTGGCTGTACGACCAGTCCGCCTTCCTCCAGGCGCTCGAGCTCGATCCGGGAGCGGCGAAGAAGATCGCGTTCACGCCCGGACTCGAGCTTCGGTTCGGAAGCTAGGTCGGCGCGCGGAGCGCCGCCACTGACCGGGCGCCGGTGGTACTCGTTTCCCATGGCCGGGGAGGCCTGCGCATGAATGCGAAGAGCTGCGAAGCCGGCCTGCGGAAGCTCCTGCTGCTCGGGTCGTTCTTGGTGGCGTCGGCGTGCTCCTACCTCGTGATCCCCGACGAGGCCCCTGCGCTCGAAGAGTCGAAGGAGCTGACGCTCGCGGGCGCGACCGTGGCGGTGCTCAATGCGGAGCCGGACGACGCGGACTTCGTGATCTACGCGTCGTCCCGCCACGGGAGCTTCAGCGGGAGCCGCAGGAAGTGGTGCGACACGCTCGCGGCGGCGCTCTCGAGCGAGTTGACGAAGCGCGGCGCGACCATCTCCGCCGAAGCCGCGAACCGGTTGCGGCTCGCGATCCCGGAGATCACCGGACACTCGGGATGGGCGACGGTCGGATTCAAGGTGAAGGCCGTCGTCACCGGCGCGGACGGCTGGACGAAGAGCTACGAGGGTTCGGCGGCGGCGGCCGCGGGGATGACGATGGGGGGAATCGCCTCCCGCTCCGCGGCATTCGCCCTCGCGGAGATCGTCCAGGCCATGTTGGCGGACCCCGAATTCGTCGCGAGGCTCGGCGTCCGCGGCGCGACACCTCCGCGCTGAACGTCGTCGCGCGCGTCCCGTGCGACGGATTCCCGACGCATCACGAGGAGGAACGAAGATGGATCCTCGAACCACGCTCCGACGAATGTGCAACGTTTCGATCGCGTTGGCGGTCGCCGCCTCCGCGGTCTCCGCGCAGAACGCGATCACGCGGATCGCCGTCGACCCCAACGGCGTCGAAGGGAACGAGATGACGGTGGATGCGGTGATCTCGGCCGACGGCCGCTACGTCGCGTTCGCGAGCTTCGCCTCGAACCTGGTCGCCGACGACACCAACGGCGCGCCCCACCTGGGCAGCGACGTGTTCGTGCGCGACCTCGCGAGCGGGGTCGTCGTGCGTGTGAGCGTGAGCTCGGGAGACGAGCAGGCGGACCACGACAGCTACGGGCCCTCGATCTCGGCCGACGGCCGCTACGTGGCGTTCGTGAGCTTCGCGACCAACCTCGTCGCCGGTGACAACAACGGCTTCATGGATATCTTCGTCCACGATCGCGATCCCGACGGCAACGGCGTCTTCGACGAAGGCAACGGCGTCACAACGCGCGTCAACGTGCGCGCCGACGGCACCGAGTGCGACGAGCAAAGCGGCAACGCGATCATCTCGGCCGACGGACGTCTCGTGCTCTTCGTGACGCTGGCCGACAACCTCGTCGACGACGACAAGAACCAGGTCCAGGACATCTACGCGCACGACCGCCTGACCGGCGCCACCGTGCGCGTGATCCTCGGCACGGGCGGGGTCGAGACAAACGGCACCTGCTACCTCTCCACGCTCTCTCCGGACGCGACGCTGGTCACCTTCTCCAGCGAAGCGACCAACCTCGTCAGCGGTGACACCAACGGGGTCGTCGACGCCTTCATCTGCGACCTCGCGACGGGGATCGTCGAGCGCTCGAGCGTCGACTCGGCCGGAGTCGAGGGCAACGACGAGAGCATCGCCGTGGGCGGAATGACCGCGGACAACCGGTTCGTCGTTTTCGCCAGCAGAGCGGACAATCTCGTCGCAGGCGACGCAAACCAGTACTTCGACGTCTTCCTCCGCGATCGGACCTCCGGCGTGACTACGCGCGTCAGCCTCGGGCAGGGCGGGGTCGAGGGCGACGGGGACAGCGCCCCCGGACTCTACGGCGGCATCTCGTCGGACGGGCGCTTCGTCGCGTTCCGGAGCGAGGCGAAGAACATGGTTCCGGACGACACGAACCACTTCTACGACGTCTTCCGGCGCGACCTGACGACGGGAGACGTCGTGCTCGTCAGCGCGACGCGCGCCGGCGGTTTCTCCAACGGCCCCAACTTCCCGTTCGACTCGACTCCCGACCTCTCCCTGATCCTCCTCCACAGCTACGCGACCGACCTCGTGAGCTACGACACGAACGGCGAAATCGACCCCTACTACGGCCAGGAGGCCTACCTGCGCGACATGAACGTCGCAGCGGGAACGGCGTCGACCGAGGCCTATGCGCAGGGCCTCGCGGGAACAAACGGCGTCCCGACGCTCTCGCCGAGCACGAATCCGGTCCTCGGGTCCCCGATCCACATCGACCTCGGCAACTCGAGCGGCGGTTCGACTCTCGGGCTCGTGATCGTGGGTCTCCTTCCCGCGGAGGTCCCGTTCTCGGGCGGGACGCTCGTCGCCGACCCGCACGGCTGGTTCGTGCCGGTGGTCATGGACGCGAGCGGCGCCGCGCTCGACGCGGTGATCCCGTCCGACCCGGGCGTCCGCGGCATCTCGCTGTTCACCCAGCTCCTCGTGCTCGACGCGGGCGCCGTGCGCGGCGTCTCGATGTCGCGCGGCTGTGAAATGGTCGAAGGAGACTGAGGCGCGACCGGACGCGGGCTCCCGACGATCAGTTCCTTCGCCGGTCCGGTCGCGTGACCTTGCGGTCGACCTGCAGCCCCTCGCTCCCGTGGAACGTGAGCAGCAGCGCGTCCGTCGCTGCGAAGGTGTCGAAGAGGCGGAAGATCACGTCCTCCGAGCCCGGCCACGGATAGGCGAAGACGAGGTCGAAGTCGTCGGGGTCGCGCCGCAGCACCGCGTGGCCGTCGGGACCGCGTTCGGAGAGATAGGTGAACTCGCTGGTGCAGTCGGCGAGCTCGCCGGCGTCCTGCGGCACGAAGTTGCCCTGCGCGATCGGGACCTTCAGCGAGAAGTCGGTCATCAGGCGGTTCGCCTCGTCGACGAGGTCGCGCTCGATCTCGATGCCGCACGCGTCGAAGCCGGAGAGGGCGGCGAGACCGGCCACCGCCGCGAATCCGCAGCCCCACTCGCAGAAGGAGCGTCCCGGCGCGAGCTTCCCGCGCGCGATCGCGTCGATCATCCGCCAGGTGCCCTCGAGATCGCTCGACACGAAGGCGTGGAGCGGGCGCCGGGTCCGCTGCTCGTGGAAGTCATCGGTGCGCCGGTCGGCAGCGCGGACGAACTTCGCGATCGGCGGCGGCAGCCGTCCGGCGGTCGGAGTCACGTCGACGCGAACGAGCGCCATCGGGGACCCCGGAGGGGAAGGGGAACCCCGACCAAGTTACCGCGCGCGGCGCGATCTCGCCTCGAGTGAACGATCCCGAGGCTCCGCGGCGTTACTGGAACCGCAGATGCGGCGCATATCGTCGCGGAAGCGGGACGGCGTCGAGGAGCTCGGGTCGATGCGACCACCCACGAGATGGTTCGTGTGTCTCGCGTTCGCGACCGCGCTCCGCTGCGGATCGACGAATCCGGCACCGCCCGCACCGGCCGCGCCTCTCTCCGCCGTCGAACTCGCCAGGTCCTACGGCCTCGCGCTCCAGCCCGCGCCGGCGGACGGCGTCCCGATCCGCGTCGTCGACGCGGCGAGCGGACGGCCGGTCGGCGACGCGCTGGTCGTGTCGATCGACGAGTACGAGTTCACCTATGGCGACGTCGACTACGACGACGGCGAGGCGCGCACCGCGCGGTCGCTCTTGCGACGCGAGGGATGCGCGACTGCGACCTCCGGCGACGGTGTCGCGCGCGTCGCGGCCCCGACGGCGCCGCGGTGCGTGTTCGTCTGGAGCGGAGGGAAGTTCGGACGCACGACGCTCGAAGTCCACGACCGCACGGAGCACGTCGTTCCGATCGCACCGCGTTCGCTGCGGGTCGAAGTGGTCGACGAGAGTGGTCGGCCGAAGGCGGGCGTGCCGATCCAGATGGCGAAGTGCTCCCTCGAGCCGATGGCGACCGCGACGACGGTCGGGACCACCGGCGCGGACGGTGGTTTCGACATTCCCGCGCTCGAGCTCGAGCGCGGCGTCCATCGCACCTGCGGGCGGCGCGACCTCGTGATGCTCGGCGCGCTGATCTTCGGCGGCGAGCTGCGCGCGGCGGACGCGCCGGTGCTCGAGCCGGTGCGGCTCGTTCTGCCCGCGTGCGGCTCGATCGACGTGGAACTCCAGGACGCGCAGGGCCGGCCGCTCGGCAGCGACTCGGGGCACGCGCGCTCTCTCTCGCTCCTGGTCGAGAGCTGCGGCCGTTTGGAACCGCACGGCCTCGAACGCAAGCGCAGGCATTGGCACGTTCGTTCGCTCGAGCCACCGATCGTCGACGGCCGCTGTCGCCTCGATCGAGTCGAGCTCGGCGCCGAATTGACGTTCCAGCTCGAAGTCGAGATACGCCCGAGGGTGTTCAGCTTCGACCATCTGACGCCGATCGGCACGGCCGAGAAAGGCGGAGAGCACATCCTCGGCCCGACGAAGGACGGCGAGGTGAAGCACGTCGTCCTGCGCGCGGGCTGGTTCGGTGCGCCGGAAGACGACTCCGAATCGGCCGCAGCAACGAAAACGCCGACGGTGACGCCGGACGAATCGTCCGACGCTGCGACCCCCGAGAGCGCCGCCGCGCCCGACCTGGACAGCTCCTTCGACGTCTCCGTCCGGCTCGACGTGCCGATCGAGCCGTGCTGGCTGCGGGTCCGAGTCGACGGCAATCGCGATCCGCACGAGCACGACTCGAATCCGTGGATCGACGTGAACGGCCGCGCGACGATCCGCAACGTCCGCGCAGGCACGCACTCGATCAAGATCACGCGCTGCAGCATCTCCACGAGTCTCCGGGAGGTCGTGCTGCACGAGTCCGCGGAGTTCGAAGTCGCGCCCGCGCAACACCTGCGCGATCCGCGCCTGCTCGACATCGACCTGCGCGGCAAGCTGCAGTCGCGCCGGTTGGAGATCGTCGACGGTGACGGGAAAGAGCTGTCCGGCCTCGTCTACGAGACGCGGACGGACCATCCCGGGCACGACGAGCCGATGTGGTTCGAGAAGGGCCGCGCCGATCTCCTGTCGATCGTCGGCGACGGTTTCTCGACCCAGATCGTCGCGAACCGATTCCGTCCCCGACTCCTCGCGCCCGACTCGAGGACGCGTCGCATCGTCCTGCAGCGCGGCATCCCGATCCGCCTCGCGCTCGCGCCCGGCTTCGAGATGCCGGACGCAGCGCAGCTCGAGGCGCGGCTCTACGTGGGCGTTTCCGAGATGCCGCACTTCGTCACCGACCAGGACGAGTTGCGCTCGTTCGAGCTCCGCCCCGGCGCCGAGCCGCGCTTCGAGCTCGCGGAGCCGGGCCAGTGGCCGCTCGTCTTCCTGATCGGGCGCCAAGGCGCGAACGGCGAGGAGAACGTCGAAGCGTCGCACCTGCTCGACACGACGATCGACGTCCTGGACCGCACCGAAGAGCAGACCTTCGTGATCACGCCCGACCGCGACTGCTGGGACCGGCTGGTCGGGAAGTTGCGCACGTCCGGGTGACCGACGCGGTCGCGCGCTCGAGATCGCTTCCGCGCTCGCCGCCTACCGCGCGTGGAACTCGTCCGCCTTCGCGTTGACGAGCGCCATCTTGCGCGTGAGCGCCTCGTACGGCTCGTCCTTCACGGTCACGAGGCCGTAGTTCGAGTCCTCGCCGTCGGGGCGGCCTTCGCGGGGCTCGTCGGCGTACTGGAACCAGTGGTAACCGACGACGTCGGGCTGGTCGAGCGCGAAGAAGACGTACTGCTCGAAGCCGATGGCGCGGTCGACCTGCGTCGCGACGAGGGGGCCGGCGCCCTTCTTGTTGGGGAGGCCGCTGTCCCGGCTGCGGAAGCTGAACTCGCCGATCAGCAGCGGCTTGCCGAACGCGGAGTACTGGCCGATCACCCAGCGCGGGTCCTTGCCGTACGCGTTGAACGAGACGACGGCGACGTGCTTCGAGGCGGCGGCGATCACCGGGGGGGAGGGCAGCGTGGCGAAGCGGCAGCCGAAGACCATGTGGTTCGGGTCGGCCTCCCGGACCGCGTCCTCCGTGATCTGGAAGTAGAGCTCGGCGACGCGCGCGAGGAACGCGTCGCAGTCGGCGGCGAACGCGACGCGCCGGCGGTCGACCGAGCTCGTCTTCTTCTGCGCGGCCGCGTTCTGCAGGTACTTGCGCCGCACCGCGACGGAACCCGTGACGGCGCCGGCCGCCTCGAGCTCCTCCCAGCTCGAGAACCTCGTCCCCCAGACGTCGTCGAACTTCGCGACGTCGGCGTAGCGCGCGCGCAGCAGCGCCACGGCGGCGCGCCGTCCGGGCGCGGACTCGGGCAGGCCGAGGAACTGCTCGAGCAGCTCGCCGTCGCCGCGCCAGTCGGGCCCCCAGCGCAGCTCGTTGTCGGTGAACCAGCCGATCAGCCACGGATCGTCCTTGCGCGGCGAGCACTTCACCCCTGCGACCTGCCGCACGAGCACCGCGAACTCCGGGTCGAAGACGTCGGGGAAGATCCCCTCGCGCCACGCCTGGCCGTTCATCCGCGCCGACACGTATTTCGTTTTGAGGTTGAGGATCGGCGTGCAGGCGAGGTGCTTGCCGTCGACGTCGATCGTCGTGAAGCCTTCGTCCGACCAGGCGCCGATCGTGTTGAAGCCCCACCGGACCAGCCGCTCCGCGGTCGCCGAGCGCCACGCCTCGGGCGTGCCGTACCGGGCGCGCGTCGTCTCGCCGTACGGAGCGCGCGCCGTGTCGCGGATCCGGTCGCCGCTGTAGCTGACGCTCGCGACGCCCTTCGACAGGAACGGCTTCCCGTCCGGGTCGATCAGCCACCAGCGCCCTTGCCGCTTCTCGGTCCGGAAGAAGCCGCGCGGCGCGGAGGTCTGGGCCGGGGAAGCGCCGCTCGCGGCGAGCGGGATCGCCGCGAGCAGCGCGAGCAGGAGCTTCGAGCGCGAGTCCATGCAGCCCCTCGATAGCGCGCCGATCGCGGTATCAACGCGCTTCCCGCTCGACGAATGCGCGCAGCCGCCCCAGCGTCTCGTCCCACCGCTGCGAGGCGTGGTCGAGGAACTGCCGTGCGATCTCGAGGCGGCGGCCGTCGAGCTCCCAGATCCGCTCGCGGCCGCGCCGGCGGTCGCGCACGACGCCCGCGTCCGAGAGCACGCGCAGGTGCTTGGTCACGCCCTGCCGCGTGATCTTCGCGCCCTCCGTGAGCTGCACGATCGAGAGCGGGCCGTCGTCGACGAGCCGGCTCACGAGCCGCAGCCGCGTCGCGTCGCCGAGCGCACCGAAGATCGGCGCCGCCCCGTCGATCCGCGTGTGCCGCGCGACGGCGTTCACGCGCGGCTCCGCAGGTACTCAGCGATGTTCCCGACCTGGATCGCCCAGCCGTCGCCGTTCATCTTGAACGCGGTCGCACGGCGCGCCGCCGGGATCGCGTCGAAGCCCGACTCGACGACGGTGAGCTTCGTCCCGCCCGCCACCTCCGCGAGCGTGAACTCGACGAGCGTGGTCGGCTCCTTCGAGTAGTCGACCTTCGGATCGACCGCATACGGATGCCAGCGGTAGGTGAAGCGCGTCTCCGGCTCGATCGTCTCGATCTCGAAAGTGCCGACGATGTGCTCGTAGCCCGGATAGGTGACCCGCCCCGTGATCGGCTTCCCGGCGCGGAACGGCTCCTGGAAGTCGATCCGGAACCACGCCCCGAACTCCTTCGAGTCGGTGAGCGCTCGTTAGACCCGCGCGCGCGGCGCCTGGAGCACGATTTCCTTCTGGATGCGATCGGTCGGTGACGGGCGCTGGGCGGATGCAGGGGTCATGGGTTCGAACTCCGGGTCTTGGATGCGGGCGAGAGCGGGTCTCGCCTCGGGAATGAGCAACCAACGAGTTGCACGTTACCGGAGCTCGGAATGAAGGCAACCGATAAGTTGCATGAAATCGGGGCAGCCGGGCGGGAGCGGCTCCGAAGGGGTGCCGTGCTCCGACGGATCCCTGCGGCGGCGCGTCAGCCCTTCACCTTGAGCTCGACCACCTGCTCGTCCTGGACGTCTTTCACCTCGAAGTCGAGCTCCGGGGTGGGCGTGCGGCGGTCGCGGCGGCGCGCCTCGTCGGGGGAGGCGTTGGGGTCGGGCGGGCGGCCGAACGTGATGCGGGCGCGGTAGCGGCCGAACGAGGGGACGACGAGCGTCGCCTCGCCGTCGCGAATTGGGGCGGACGAGGCGGCGCCGACGGCGGCGATGGAGTCGTCGCGCGGGACCGCGCTCACGCGCAGGGCGACGAGGTCGGGGAACTTCGAGAGCGAGCCCGAAATGCGCAGCCGCAGCGGATACCCGCGGTAGAGCAGGACGTCGATCGGCGCGTCGTAGGCCCGCACCGTCTGCGCGAGGAAACCGGGAACGACGACCTGCAGCGGCACCGGCACGGTGAGGCAGGGGACGAGCGCGCGCCCCTCCTTGAGCGGGATCGAGAGCGTGCCGCGCTTCCCGTCGGTGAACGTGGCGGCGCGCCCGATCGCGCCGCCCGCCGCGAGCTCGCCGCCCGGCACGCGCACGGCGACCTCGACGAGGTGGACGAGCGACGCGAGGTCGAGCTCCTGCAGCCGCGGATCCTGCGTCTGCTCGGCGCGGTGGACGGCGACCTGGTGGAAGAGGACCTGCCGCTCCGCGGCGTCGGCCTCCTTGCCGAGCAGCAGCTCGAAGTCCCACAGCTCCGGCTGCACCATCCCGAACTCGAAGCCGCCGTCGGAACGGAGGCGCTGGACCACCGACGTGCGGCCTCTGTTCGACGCGAGGCGAAGGCGCGCGTGCAGCAGCTCGAACGCGAAGCCCTCGGGCAGCCGCACAGAGCCCTCGACGCCGCCGCCCATGCGCAGCTGCAGCGTGACGTCCGGTGCGCCGGCGTCGAACGCGACCGGCTTCGCGCCGAGAAAGCCGCCGCGCGACGCGACGACCTGGAGGCGACCGGGCGGGACCTCGCCGCGGATCTCGAAGCGTCCGTCGGCCGCGCTGCGCGTGCCGGTCAGGTGGACGATGCGGTAGAGCTCCTTCACGGGCTTGTCGATCTGCACGCGGACGCTCGCCGCCTCGACCGGCAGCCCGTCGTCGTCGACGACGCTGCCGCCGACGATCAACGGCGGCGGCGCGAGCTTCACGACCCCGACGTCGACCTCGCCGCTCTCCGGCACCACGACGTCGAAACGCGCCTCGATCGGCTGCGCGAGCGGCTCGTCGGCGTCGCGCGTCGCGCGCAGCCAGAGCTGGTTCGAGTAGCGGCTGCTGCTCGGGGTGGCTCCGCGGCTGTAGTCGAGCCGGAACGCGCCGTCGCTCTCGGCCTTCGTCCGCCTCCGGACGCTGCCGACCTCCATGCCGTCGCGCGCGCGATCGAACGCGTCGAGCGAGGCGTCGAGCTCGAAGCCGCCGAGCGCCGCCCCGTTCTCGTCGACGAGTCGCCCGACGACGACCGGCCCGACCTCCCCGGCGGGAAGCGCGACCTCGACCGTCTCGCCAGCGCGCGTCGGCCCGACGAAGGGCGCCGGCCCGCACGGGCGCTCGGCGATGACGGGCTTCGCTTGACCGGCGAGCCCGAGCCCGAGGCACGGGAGCGTGCCGCGGCCCCGCTCGTCGAGCTTCACCTCGCTCCCCTCCGACTTGGGGAAGACGACCATCACCGTCCCGAGCGCGGCGAGCGGCTCTCCGCGGCCGTCCACGACCTGGAACGCGACGGCCCCCGTCGCCGGCAGCCGCAGCTCGAGCGGCTCCTTCGGGAGCGCGTCGAGGTCGACGGCGACCCGCACCGGCGCGGGGAGCGGCATCGGGAAGCCGACCTCGAACGGCTGCGACTTCGGCGCCTTCCAGGCGGCGCGCGTCAGCGAGTACTGGAGATCGAGGTCGGCGATCCGCGCGAGGCCGTTCGGCCCCGTCGTCGCGTGCCACGTGCTCGCGCGCAGCGGCTCGTCCTTTCGGGCGAGCGCCACCTCGATTCCGCGGCCCGGCGCGCCCGTCTCGTCGACGACCTTCACGTCGAGCCATTGCCGCGGCTGGAGCTCGAGCCGCTGCGCCGCGAACGTGGTCGCGTCCACCCCGATGCAGCCGCGCGCGTCCTCGGAAAAGCCGAACACCCAGGCGCTTCCCGTGGGCCGCGCCACGCGCACGACGCCCTGCTCGTCGGCGCGCAGGCGGGCCGACGCGCGCGCGCGCAGCTCGATCGGATCGGCGGCGAGCTTCGGTATCTCCTCGAGCGTCAATTTGCCCGCGTCGACGACGACCACCTGCGCGCCGGCGACGAGCGAGCCGTCCTTCCGCCGCACGACCTGGACGGTGATGCCGTACTTGGCGGCCGCCGCGAGCGCGGCCTCCTTGCGAGCGTCGGCGGCGTCCGACGCCTCGGGGTCGACTTCGCGCGACGGCCCACGCGTCTCCTCCGGCTCCGTCTTCGCCGACTCGGCCGCGACTCGTGCCGCGTCGTGCCGTGCTCCCGGCGTCGCAGCCGCGGGACCCTCCGCCCGCCCGCTCCCGTCCCGGAGGAAGTGCCAGACCGCGCCGCCCGCCGCGGCCAGCACCAAGAGGACGGCCGCGACGACGAGCGTCGGCACGAACTTCACGGTGGCGCGTGGCCGGTCGATCGACATCGCAACTTTCTCGGGGACGTCACGGCATGATGCCACGCCGATGGGAGGCCCGGATCAGCTGGTCGAAGCTGTACCCCCGCACCGCCGCGTCACGCTCCTCCTCTCCCTTCTCCTGATCCTGGTATGCGGGCTCGCCGTCGCCGAGTACGGGCGGGCGCTCGCCTACCCGTTCAGCCGCGACGACCTCGCCCACTTCGCGATGAAGGAGCGCTGGAAGCGGCCTCCCGCGCAGGTCCTCGACCACTTCCGCGAGGATTTCTGGGGCGGTGAGCCGGAGCGCGGCCTCTACCGGCCGCTCACCTGCGCGACGATCCAGGCGACGGCGTGGGCGCGCGGGATCTCGCCGCGGGCGCTGCGCGCGGGGAACCTCCTGCTGCTCGCGCTCACCGGGCTCGCGGCGGCGGCGCTCGCGCGGCGCGGCGGCATCTCGCGCGCCGGATCGGCGCTGCTCGCGCTCGCGCTCGTCGCCCATCCGCTGCTGTCGGAGGGCGTGATGGAGGTCGTGAGCCGCGGCGAGCTGCAGGCGACGGCGTTCGCGCTGGCCGCGGCGGCGCTGCTCCTCGGCGGCAGCCACGCGCTGCTCCGCGCGCTCGGAGCGGCGGTCGCCTTCCTGGTCGCGCTGCTCTCGAAGGAGGGGGCCTTCGCGGTGCTGCCGGCGCTGCTGCTCCTGCTCCTGCCGGTGCGGCGGCACGGCTTCGTGGCGCCGGCGCTGCTGCTGTTCGCCGCGCTCGGCGTCGCGCTCTGGATGCGCGTGCGCGTGCTGGGCGGCGCCGTCGGCCTCGACCCGCGCGTCGTCTCGACGCTCGACAACTGCCTGATCGACCAGCCGCTCGCCGTGCGCGTGCTGACCGGCGTCGCGAACCTCGGCCGCTTCGTCGGGCTGCTGGTCTGGCCGGGGCAGCTCTCGGCCGACTACTCGTTCGCGGCGATCCGGCCGCTGACGCAGATGGGCGATCCGCGCTTCGCGACCGGCGCGGCGGCGCTCGTGTTCGGTGCGGTGTGGCTGGCCGGCGCGCTGCGGCGGCGGCGGACGCTCGAGGCGTTCGGGCTGCTGCTCGCCGGCGCGTCGTGGTTCCTCGTCTCGAGCATCGCGACGCCGATCGGGACGATCTTCTCGGAGCGGATCCTCTGCCTGCCGGCGTGCGGCGTCCTGATCGCGCTCGTCGCGGCGGCCGACCGGATGGCCGGCGCGCGCACGCTCACCCTGCGGCGCGCCGCCGCCGCGACCGCGCTCGTGGGGGTCGTCGCGCTCGGCGCGCGGACCTTCGTGCGCGCCGGCGACTGGCGCGATGAGGAGACGCTCTACACGGCGGCGCTCTCGATCGCGCCCGACAGCGCGCGCGTGCAGTGCACGGTCGCGCAGTGGCTGCACGAGAAGAAGGACCGGCTCGGCGCCGGCGCCCGCGCCCGGCGCGCCCTCGAGATCAAGCCCGACTACCGCCGCCCGATGTCGGTGGTGGCGCGCCTCGCCTTCGAGACGTTCCGCACGCAAAAGCAGCCCGCCTTCCTCGTGCAGGCCGACGTCTGGTTCTGGCTCGCGGCGAACGCCCCCGGCTCCGACATCGACGACGCGCGCAACCTCGAGCAGATCGAGCTGGCGGTCCGCGACGCGGGCCTCCCGCGCGAGGACCTCGAGCGTGCCGCGACCGCGATCGCCGACGCGCATCCGGGGCAGCCTTTGTATGAGAAGCTGCGCGCGGCGTTCGCGACGGCACAGCACTGAACGGAGAGAGAGCGATGGGCAAGCGCAAGAAGGCGGTGCGGCGAACCGAAGAGTCGCGCATGGTCGGCGCCGACGCGGTGCTGGAGAACGTGCCGGCCGAGGCGAAGGCGGCCGCCGAGCGCGTGAAGGAGGACGGCGGCACCGTGCTCGTCGCCTACCGCGAGCCGTTCGGCGGGAACGGCGTCGTGTTCGCGATGCTGCCGATCGAGAAGGTGGCGCCGACGCCCTATCAACGCGACCTCAGCAAGCCGCACGTCGACCGCCTCGCGAACGTGATCGACAAGCTCGGCCGCTTCCTCGATCCGGTCGTCGCGGTGCGCGGCAAGGACGGCATCTACTACACGCCCAACGGCAACCACCGCCTCCACGCGCTGAAGAAGTTGAAGGCGCGCGCCGTCACGGCGCTCGTCGTGCCGGAGGAGGAGGTCGCCTTCCAGATCCTCGCGCTCAACACCGAGCGCGCCCACAACCTGAAGGAGAAGAGCCTCGAGGTGATCCGCATGGCGCGCGCGCTCGCCGAGGACGGCAAGCACGAGAGCGCCCACGCCTTCGAGTTCGAGGAGCCGATGTATCTCACCCTCGGCTGTGCCTACGAGAAGAAGGCGCGCTTCGCCGGCTCGAGCTACACGCCCGTGATCCGCCGCCTCGACTCCTTTGCCGAAGAGAAGCTCTCGAAGTCGTTGAAGAGCCGCGAGGAGATCGCCGCGCTGCTGCTCGAGCTCGACGAGGCCGTGAACGCCGTCGTCGCGACCCTGAAGGAGCGCGCCTTCACCTCGCCCTACCTGAAGCCCTTCGTCGTCGCGCGCATCAACCCCATCCGCTTCCAGAAGGTCCCGACCGGCGACCTGAAGAGCGTCCTCCAGAAGATGATCGCAAGCGCCAAGAAGTTCGACGCCGGCAAGGTGAAGACGACCGACGTCCAGTCGATGGGGGGGCCGCCGCCGAGCGACGACTGAACGCGCCGCTCGCCGAGCGTCAGCGCGGCGCGGGATTCATGACGAGCCGCGCCCGATCGGCGAGACGCAGCGCGATTGCATCACGAGTGCCGTCATCACTTCGAGTCCGCTCCCGGCGCGATCATCCGCTCGAGTTCGTCGATGATCACTTGCGGCAATTCGTCGACCCCGAACTCCCGACCATGGACGGAAGCGTCGTCGCGGATGCCGGCGTAGGTGAACAGGTTCGATTCGCGGATCGAGACCACGAAGCCGACGCCGGGAGCGGGATGCCAAGAGAGGGCGACGCCTCCGCGCGGGTCGGCTTCGACTTCTGGCGCCGGGAATCGCGATGGAAGTCGGAGGAGGATCTGCCGTGCGCGTTCGTAGCTCCGACGGTCGAGCGCGACGCCTTCGTATCCGTCCCATCCGTCGTGGTCCGCCTCTTGGGCGGCGAGGTCGAGTTCGTTCAGCGAGGAGAGCTGACTCGGGTTAGCCATGGGCGTCCGGATCGTTCCGAGCTGCATGATGGGAGCGACGAATCGCGGCGCGAATGGTAACGGCGTGAAGCCTGCCGAGCGCGGTTCGCCGCCGCCCTGAACCCGATCCGCGTCGGCCGGCACCAACCGGGCGGAGATCGGAGTTCCCATCGTGGATCGACCGTCCGACCTGCGTGAGCTCGACGAGGGCGACCTCGCGTCGCATGCGCTCTTCCTGCGAAGACTCGCGAAGCGGCTCGTGCGGGACGAGGCGAGCGCGGACGACGTCGCGCAGGAGACGTGGCGGGCGGCGCTCGCGCGACCGCCGCGCGAAACCGTGACGTGGCGCGCGTGGCTCACGACGGCCGCGCGCAACGTGGCGCGCCAGATGGCGCGCAGTGGTGCGCGGCGAGCGAAGCAGGAGCCGGCCGGGGCGGCGCGCGAGGGTTTGCCATCGACCGACGAAGTGGCGGCGCGCCTCGAAGCGGAGCGGCGCCTCATCGACGCAGTTGCCGTCCTGCCCGACGACGACCGCGCCCTGATCCTGCTGCGCCACTTCGACGGCCTGCCGCCGCGCGCGATCGCGCGCCGCATGCAGGCGCCCGTCGAGACGGTGAAGACGCGGCTCAAGCGCGCGCTCGAACGGCTGCGCGAGCGGCTCGTCGAACGCGGCGGCGATCCGCGCCGGCTGTACTCCGGTCTCCTGCTCGTCGCGAACGGACTGGTGGGAAAGGTCGGCGCGGCGGGCGGGGTCCTGGCCGGAGGGGTTGCCATGTCGCTGAAGGGGAAGGTGGCGGCCGCGGCTGCGGCCTTGGTCCTCGCAGCGGTCGCGATCCGCGTCGCGGTGGATTCGCGAGGCGCGCGCGCTCCGTCGTCTGCGCCTGCAGTCCGCGTCGAAAACCCGGAGACCGCGTCAACCGCCGGCGTCGATGAAGCAGCGCGCGACCGCGTTCCCGACGTGGTGAGCTCCTCGGACGCGACCGCTGCGGCGTCCACAACGGACGCGATCGCGTTCGAGCCTGATCCCGACGGAACGGCCGTCGTCGGCCGCTTCGTCGGCAAGGATGGAGCTCCACTCGAAGGCGTCGAGGTCAGCACGTTGGGCTACGGTCGCGACGGTCCGCCGCGGATCGCGCATCCCGGAATGCCGACGACACGAAGCGGCGCCGACGGCCGCTTCACCTGGGCCAAACCGTCCCCGAGATCGGCGAATGGCGCTGGCGATGCGTGGGGGTCGTCGTGCGGGAACGACGGCTGGGCGGACGCGCTGGTCGTCCGTCTGGTCGCGTGGCGGCCGGGGGTCGTGGTTCGGGACTTCCAGCTGACGGGTGCCCTCGGCCGCGTGATGGACGCCGGCGACCTCGTCCTCGAACGCGAGGCACGCATTGCCGGGCGCGTCGTCATTCCGAGCGGCATCGATCCGGCTGCGGTCACCGTCCTCCTCGAATCGACGAACGACGGCGCTGCGCGACCGACGCTGGCGTCGCTGCGCGACTTCGTCCGCCGCGTCCACGTCGACGCGGGAGGGCACTTCGAATTCGTGGGTCTCGGAAGGTGCCTCGTGCGCGCGTGGGCGTTTGCGCCCGGGATTCCACGCGTCCCGTCGCCGCTCGTGGAACTGCGCGCCGGAGAGGCGCGCGAAGACCTCTTCCTCACGCTCGTTCCGCGCGAATCAAGCGGGCCGCCGCTCTCGATCGACGTCGAGGATCCGGACGGCGCGCCGCTCCCCGAAGCCCATGTCTCGATCGCACTCCGGGAGTGGGGCCGGCGGGTTGAGACCTATCTCGACTTCGTCGCGGATGCGGACGGCCACATCGAAATCGAGACGTACGGCGACAAGGTCGTCGCGGCGTGGGCCTGGTCCAAAGACCCCCGCTGGCTTCCCGCAGAGCGGCTCTTCCCGGACGGCGACGAGCGCGCTTGCGTTCTTCGTCTCTCCGAGCTCCTGAAGCTCGAGATCGACGTGAGGTCGTCGGACGGCTCGCCGCTGAACGTGCTACGCGCGAATGCGCGCGAGGTCGAGGAGCGCTTCCACTCCGGTTTTGGCTGGTCGCTCGATTCACGCATCGTCGATGGAGGAGCGCCCGAAGCCCGCCGACTCGAACT
Source organism: Planctomycetota bacterium (assembly GCA_036732755.1). Taxonomy (GTDB): domain Bacteria; phylum Planctomycetota; class B15-G4; order B15-G4; family SIAN01; genus DASRRB01. The sequence goes on along the minus strand of DAINBU010000008.1, from coordinate 58,392 downwards.
GCAGGTGCCTGATGCGCCGGTGCTGATCGAGGTGACGGCCGACGGTTGCGCCGATCAAAAGCTCGGCCCGTTGCGCGCTCGCTCGCTGTCCGGGCCGCTCGCCGTCACGATGGAGGCGCGGCCAGCCCTGACGGGACGAGTCACCTCCGCCGGCTTGCCCGTGGCCGGCGCATCGATCGCGGTCCTTCGCGCGTGGGACGACGGTCACTTGTCCGTCGTGAACGGCGTGCTGTCGCGCGCGTACGTCTGCAATTCGACGGTGAGTCGGACCGATGGCGAAGGACGCTTCCGCATCGTCGATCACGACGGCGGCCCTCTCTGCGTCCGCGCGCACGCGCCAGGATTCGCGTCCGGCACGATCGGCCCGTTTGAATCGACGCGTGACACCGCGCGATCGGACCTCGACATCGAGCTCACGCACGGTGGCTCGCTGACCGGTCAGGTCGTGGCGGGGGCCGACGGATCGCGAGCGCCGTTCGTGGTGATCTCGAACGGCGACGGCGTTCCACGCTCCTGGCCAGTCTCCGCTGACGGCACCTTTTCGATCGATCACCTCGTCGCCGGCGCTTGGAACGTGCGCACGAGCGAAATGGCGATTTCGATGGGCTACACCGTGCTCGAGATCGTCCAGGAGTCGCGCGGCGACCTGCCCACGAACTGCGTCATCCGCGAGGGCGAGACGACGACGCTCGTTCTCTCCTCCGACGACACGCTCGCGTGCATTTTGCGCGGCAAGGTGGTCGGACGCGACGGCGGTTCGGCGATGTGGGGCGCATGGGTCGGTGCCGGCGACGTACCGATCCCGACCGTCTGGAACGGAAGCACGAAACCCTCGCCGGTGCTCATCGGACGCGAGGGCGAGTTCGAGTGCCGTGACGACGTGCCGGGACGCGCTCAGCTCGTCGTCTTCGCGCGATACCCCGAACCCGAGCACGCCTCGTACAGCGTCTTCTCGCGACCGCTCGAGCTGACGCAGGGCATCGCGCGCATGACCGTGACGCTCGACCTCGGTGGCATCGAAGGTGACGTCGGCCAGCGCGTCGAAGGCCGGCCGCTCGCCGTGGAAGCGGACGCGACGACCGCGGACGGCTTTCGCTTCCACGCGAAGGTCCGGCTCCTCGACGACGGACGCTTCACGCTTCCGATCGCACCGGCCGGCGAGGTCCGACTCCACGTCGGCGAGCTCGGACTCGAACGGACCGTAACGGTCGCGACCGGCGCGACAACGAACGTCACGCTGCGCTGAGGCGCCTCGCCGCTTCCCGATCTCCGCGGCCGACGCTGCGTGCCATCACTCCCGCTGGTACAAGCCGAGCACGTTCCCGTCGGGGTCCTTCATCCACGCCATCGCGTGCGGACCCATTTGGGCGACGCCGTGCACCGTCTTCACGCCCGGCAGGTCGTACTCCTCGAAGCGCACGCCGCGCTTGCGCAGCGTCGCCATCTCGCGCGCGAGGTCGGCGACCTCGAACGTCGCTCCCGTGTCGTCCGACTTCGGGGCGTCCGACTCGAAGAGCAGGATCTCCGTCTTCTTGCCGGCCAGGTAGGAGAGGAAGCCCTCCTTGGGCGAGCCGGCCACTCGTTTCAGGCCGAGCTTTTTCGCATAGAAGCCGTCGACCGCCTTCAGGTTCTTGCGCCGGCACTGCAGCGTGGCGGCGACGGGTGACTTCGAGAGCATCGGGAGCTTCCTTCGAGGGGGGCGGCGGAGCGCAGGAGCGCGCGCGCCGGAGTGCGAGCACGTTCGGGACGGGAAACGCCGGCGCCGCGCTTCCGAATCTCGTCGTGCGGCGCGTTCCGCCCCGGATCTTCACGGAGCGGATCGGCGGCAGGCGCCGCCCGCTCACTCGCCCTCGTCGACCTCGTCGGGGTCCCACACCGCCTCGAAGTAGCCGATCATCATCTCCTCGTACGTCTGCAGCCCGAACCACACGGTCTGCGTCGGATCGGGGTTGGCGGGGTTGTCCTTGCTGTTGTCGAAGTGCGCGACGGCCTCGAGCACGGTGCCGGCCGGCAGGCGCCGCGGCTCCGCCAGCATGTACTCGTGCTGCCAGTTGAAGTCGTAGTGGGGGACGAAGAGGAGCTTCTCTTCGACGCTGGGCGTCCCGTCCTTGGCGGGCGGCAGCTTCGCGACGAAGGTGAAGTCCTTGCCGCGCACGTGCATGTGGGGCTGCAGCGAGCGCAGCGTCGCCGCGGCGGGCAGGCGCCAGCGGGCGCGCACCTCGAAGTTCGGGTCGCCCGGCGGGATCTTGAACGCGGCCGTCGAGACGCCGCGCGTGTCGAGCGGCTTCGTGATCTCGGCGTCGGGCGGCGCGAACCAGAGCGCGATCGACGTCGCGGAGTCGGCCGCCTTGCCGTTCGGCTGGTAGTGGATCTGCGTGACGAGCGTCGCTCCGGCGGACAGGAACTTGCCCTCGTCGGGCGCGAAGGTGACCGCGCCGCCGCCGGAGAGTCCCGACAGGAAGTAGCCGTTGAGCCCGCCGGAATCGCCGTAGCGGAGGTCGCGGGCGATGATCTTCTGGAGGCGCTGGACGTATTGCGGCCGCTCGTTGGGCTTCGCGCCCTGCAGGAGCTGGAACGGGTCGAACGTCGGGCGCCACGGCGGCTCGATCGTCTCCGCGCCCGCGACCGTGCTTGCGCCCGTGCGCGTGCGCGCCGCGTCGCCACGGAAGATCAGCACGTGGTGGACGACCTGCGGGTTCGTCGTCCGGACCTCGGCCGCGCGCACCCAGCGCGACGTCGCGAGCCCGGTCGGCAGGCGCGGATACTCGTAGAGCAGCGTCCCTTCCGCCGGGACGTGGAAGGTCGGCGTCGTGAGCACGAGGTCAGGCGGCTCCGCGAGCGACCACTCCTTCGGAAACGTCTGCCGCGGCGGCGCGTGCGCCGGATCGCCTTCCGGCCGGCCGCCGTCGATCCAGCGCACGAGCGTCTCGATCGTCGCGGCGGGCAGCGAGCGGTCGTTGCGGAACTTCCCGATCGACGGATCGGCGCCCCACGGCGGCATCCGGCGCGTCGAGACGACCTCGCGGATCTGCGGCGCCCAGCCGACCACGTCGCCGAAGGACTCGAGCGAGAAGGGCCCGCTGCCGCCTTCGCGATGGCACTCGACGCAGTGCTTCTGGAGCAGCGGCTCGACCGTCTCGTGGAACGTGGGCGGAGGCGCCTGCGCGAGCGCCGGTTCCGCGAGGACGGCGACGACGAACGCTGCGGTGCGACGCGGCCGCATCATTCGTCCACGCGCCAGTCGGCGAGCACGCCGTCCTTGTGGTCCTGCTTCGCGTGCTCGCCCGACGTCCACGCCTTCCACTCCTTGATCCCGAGGAAGCGCTCGCCGATCCACGCCGCGGCATAGGCCAGGACGAAGTCCCGCTTGCCGGGCGTCGTCATGTAATGGTCCATGCCCGCGACGATGACGAGCCCGCGCGGCTTCTTCATGCCGTCGTAGAGCGCGGTCAGCGTCTTGTCGTCCGGCGAGCCGATCAGCAGCGTCGGCGTCGCGTACTTCGGCGGCAGCTCGCGCAGCGCCGCTCCGACGGTGACGCAGCCGGCCCAGCTCTTCGCGTCGACCGCCGCGCGGATCGCCGCCGCGCCGCCGCGCGAGTGGCCCGCCGCGACGAACCGCTTCCCGTCGAGCTTGCCGAAGAGGAAGGAGTCCTTGCTCCCGTTCTGCTTCTCGAGCCAGCCCCGCGCGGCGTCGAACTGCGGCGCGCGCTTCTCCGCGGTCCGGTCGCCGAACGCGACGACGAGCGTCGCCATGCCCCACGACGCGAAGCGCGTCGCGAAGTCCTCGTATCCGTGCCACCTCGACGCCGGGCCGCCGGGCGAGAAGACGCAGATCGGCCACGGTCCGCCCACCGCCGGCTCCGCGTCCTCCTTGTTCTTCGTCGCCGGATAGAAGATCGCGGCGTCGAGCGTCGCGCCTGGCGCGTCGTCGGCGACCTTCACCTTGCGCCAGCCGACCGGATGGGGGCCGTCCCTGGACGGGCTCTGCCCGTACTTCGCGACCCGCGCGAGCGGCGCGAATGCAACGATCGCCGCGAGGCCGAGCGCGAGCCGGGGCGGTGCGACGTGGATCACGGGGACGGCCTCCTCACGGTCTGCTCGCGAGCTCCGCGAACTTCTTGTTCAGCACCGGATACTCCTTCCACGCCTCGAAGTCGTAGTGCCACCACTCGTTCTCGTAGACGGTGAAGCCTTCCGACTCCATGGCGCGGCGTAGCGTGTCGCGCAGCCAGCGCTGCTCGCTCGTGCCGCCGGGGTACCAGGGGTTGGCGCGGTCGCTGAACTCGTCGTAGCCCGACGGCATGCGCAGGGGCGCGCCGCTCTGCGGGTCGCACAGCGTCAGGTCGACGGCGCAGCCGCGGTTGTGGCGCGAGCCCTTCGAGGGGTCGGCGACCATGTCGTGGTGCTCGGCCGGCGTCCCGTCCCAGAACATCCGCGTCACGAACCACGGCCGGTAGCCGTCGTGGATCAGCAGGCCGAAGCCGGACTTCTGGAGCTTCTGCTGCGCCCGCTTCAGCGCCTCGGCGGCGGGCCGCTGCAGGAAGGCGCGCGCCTCCTCGTAGAAGACGGCGCCCATGAAGTTGTTCTCGGTCGCGTAGCGGACGTCCAGATGGAGCGACGGGTCGATCTTCACGAGCTCGACGAGGTCGGGCTTGCGCTTGCCTTCGAGCGCCGCGATCTCGGGCGCCGGCGCGGCGGCGAGCGCCTCTTTGCGCAGCGTCTCGGCCGGCTTCAGCGGCGCGATCTTGAACGTCACCCCCTCCTCGGTGCCGACCGCGCGGCGCGGGAAGGCGACGCCGGCGGCGATCGCCGCGACGACGGGGCTCTTCGCATCACCCTCGACCGCATGTCGGAAGAGGATCGTCTCGCCGGAGTAGAGGCCGCTGTCAGGGAAGCCGTAGACCTCGCCTTCGACATGGGTCAGCGGGTACTCGAAGAACCACTCGATCAGCGCGTGGAGGCGGCCCGCCTTCTCGTAGACGAAGAGGACGTTGTGGTCGAAGCCGTACTCGCCGATCAGCGCCGCGAATTCGGCGGGCGCCGGCTTCGGCCGCGCGTCGGCGACCCGCGCGTAGGCGACGCTCCCGATCTTGAGCGACTGCCCCGCCTTCGGGATCTGCACGGTCCGCCCCGCCTCGATGCGGTCGTCGACGGTGTAGGCACCCTCGAGGTTGGGACGCACGCGCGCGCGCCACGCCCCGCTCTGGAGCCAGAGCTCGCCGTGCTGCTCGAAGAGCTCCGCGTGCGCGCGGCCGTCCTCGCTCTGGTAGGTCCCGGCGCAGGCGCGCGCGAACGCGGCGTCGACGTCGCCGTTCGTCGCCGGCGGCTTGGCCGGCCGGCCCGCTTTCGCGGCGAGCAGCGCTTCGAGCGCGGCGGTGACGATCTTCCCGACCGTCCCGTGGGCGACGTCGAGTGAAGCGACCGCCGCGACGCCGAGCCGCTCCTCGGGCAGGAGCTTCAGCTCGGTCGAGAAGCCGTAGATCGCGCCGTCGTGGCCAACGGTGCGCCGCCCGTCAAAGGTCCCGATCCCGAAGCCGAGCCCGTAGCCGCCGGTGCTTTCCGCGGTCGAGAACTGCGGCTTCCACATCTCGTCGAGCGACGCGCGCGTGATCACGCGCGGCGGCGCGTTGGCCGGAGCGCTCCCATCTTGGGGATCGGGCGTGCGGCTGCGGTCGAGGAAGAAGCGCAGCGCCGTCGCGAGGTCGTCGATGGGGGCGTAGAGGCTGCCCGCCGGCGCCATCCCGAGCTCGAAGGTCGGCGCGGCGAACGGCGCGCCCCAGTAGGTCCACATCTGCGCGGCGACGCGGTGGGCGCGCACCTCGGGCGTCGCTTCGAAGGAGCTGCGCGTCAGCCCCATCGGCACGAGCACGCGCTCGCGCACGACCTGCGCGAACGGCTGGCGCGTCACGACCTCGACGACACGGCCCACGACCGCGATGCCGGCGTTGCTGTACTTCGACTTCGTGCCGGGGGCGTGGACGAGCGCCGTCTCGTTCAGGCTCGCGACCGTGTCGGCGAGCGACGGCGACGAGGCGTCGAAGTAGCTGCCGCGCGGCGGCTCGCGGACGAGCCCGGCGCGGTGGGCCATGAGCTGGCGCAGCGTGATCGGCGCGCCGAACGGGTTCTTCGGATGGAATTCCGGGAGGACCTTGGTGACCGGCGCGTCGAGGTCGAGCCGCCCCTCCTCGACGAGCTGCATCACCGCCATGTCGGTGAACATCTTCGAGACCGAGCCGACGCGCCAGAGCGACGCCGCATCCGCCGGCGCGGCGCCGCTCTCGGACGCGCGCCCGAAGCAGCGCGTCGACGTATGCCCGCCGCCGTCGACGAGCGCGATCGCGAAGCCGGGGATCGCCGCGCGCGCGAGCTCGTGCTCGATCCAGGGCGACAGCTCGCTCAGGACGTCGGCCGGAGACTTCGTCGTCGCCGCGGCCGGCGCGCGCGCCGGCGCGGTCGTCGGCATCGGCGTCGGGACGTCCGGACCGCCGCAGCCCGCGACGCCGAGCGCCGCCACCCCGAAGAAACCGACCGCGAGCCGCCGCTGGACCATGGTCTCTCCCGCCTCCTCCCGTGGACGAAGGCGCGTAGGATGCCGCGCCCGACGCCCCATGCGAACCCATCCGATGCGCCCGCCCGACGCCGCCCGGACGCCGCTGCTGCTCGACGTCATGGGGACGCTGGTCCACGACCCCTTCTACGTCGAAGTGCCCCGCGCCCTCGGGATGTCGCTCGAAGAGGTGATCGCGCAGAAGCACCCGACCGCGTGGGTCGAGTTCGAATGCGACGACCTCACCGAGCAGGCCTTCCTCGACCGCTTCTTCGCGGACGGTCGGCGCTACGACCAGGCGGCGCTGCGGCGCGCCTTCACCGAGGCGTTCCGCTTCCTCGACGGCGTCGAGCCGCTGCTGCTCGAGCTCAACGCCGCGGGCGTGCGGCCCCACCTGCTCAGCAACTATCCGTGCTGGTGGGAGCAGGTCGAGCAGCGGGTCGGCCTCGCGCGCTACGCCGACTGGTCGTTCGTCTCGTGTCGCACGCGCCACCGCAAGCCCGACCCCGAAGCGTTCCTGCACGCGGCGCGCACGCTCGAAGTCGCGCCGGGCGACTGCGTCTTCGTCGACGACGCCGAGCGCAACGTCGTGGCGGCGGCGCGCCTCGGCATGCGGGCGCTACGCTTCCGCGACGCGAACACGCTGCGCGCCGACCTTGCCCGGGTGGGAGTGCTGCCATGAGCCGCCTCGCGAACGCCTCGCCCGCGCCCTTCACGCTGCCCGACGCCGAGCTCGACCGGCTGCTCTCGCCGGCGCTGCTGATCGAGATGGACGCGGTGCGCCGCAACATCCGCACGATCCTCGCCTGCTGCGGCGGCGATCCGGCGCGCTGGCGACCGCACTTGAAGACGACCAAGATCGCGCCGGTCTGGCGCGAGCTGGTGCGCGCGGGCGTGCGGCAGTTCAAGTGCGCGACGACGCGCGAGGCGGCGCTCATGCTCGAGGTGCTGCGCGCGGAGAACGTGCGCGGCGCCGACCTCCTCGTCGCCTACCCGTGCGTCGATCCGGCGCGCCAGCGCCTCGGCGACCTCGCGCGCCGCTTCCCGGAGACGGGGCTCGCGCAGCTTTGCGAGGAGCCGGAGGACGTGGCGGCGACGCCGCGCGAGCTCGGCCTCTTCGTCGACGTGAACCCCGGCATGGACCGCACCGGTCTCGACCCGGCCGGCGCGGAGCGCATCGCCGCCATCGCGCTGCGCGCGGGCGAGCGCTTCCGCGGCATCCACTTCTACGACGGCCACATCCACGACGTCGACTACGCGCCGCGCCGGGAGAAGGCGCACGCGACCTACGCGCGGCTGATGGAATTGGTCGCGCGGCTGCGCCACGAAGGCGTCGTCGTCGGCGAGATCATCACGAGCGGCATGCCGACGCTGCGCCCTGCGCTCGACTTCGCGCCGTTCCGCGAGCGCGGCGCGCCGCTCCATCGCGTCTCGCCCGGCACCGTCGTCTTCCACGACCAGCGCTCGGCCGACGAGACGCCCGAGCTCGACCTCGTGCCCGCCGCCGTCGTCCTGGCGCGCGTCGTCAGCCGGCCGTCGCTCGCGCGCGTCACCTGCGACGCCGGGAGCAAGTCGCTCGCGGCCGAAACGGGGGACCCGTGCGCGATCGTGCTCGGCCGCCCCGAGCTCGTCGCCGGGCGGCCCAGCGAGGAGCACCTCCCCCTGGACGTGACGAGCGGCCCCCCGCCTCCGCGCGGGACCCCTCTCCATTTAGTGCCGCGCCACGTCTGTCCGACAGTGAACCTGGCCGAGCAGGCGGTGCTGATCGAGAAGGGGCGCATCCTCGAGATCGTCGCCGTCGCCGGCCGCGCCCACGATCTCCAGCGTTGAACGGTGCAGCGCGCACCGGAAGAATCGCGCCGCGAGGGGAACCCCATGCTCCGACGACTGCTCCTGCCCGCCGTCGCCCTGGCACTGTCCACCCTGCCTGCCGCCGCGCAGGACGGGAAGCACGAAGGGAAGACGCAAGAGCCGCACGACGCGGCGAAGACCGACGGCGACGAGCCGGATACCGAAACGACCGAGGCCTTCCGCAAGTGGCTGCGGTCGGTCGACGCGAAGATCGACTGGGAGGAGGGGCCGTGCGACGGCCCGATCGGCGACGTCGCGAAGCTCGCCGTCCCGGCCGGAGTCGCATACACGGGCAAGGAGGGGACGCGCCGCTTCCTCGAGGCGAACGAGAACATCGCGGACGGCTCCGAGTTCGCGACGGTGCAGGCGCTGCGCCTGCCGACCTGGACCGCCTATTTCTCCTACTTGAAGTCGGGCCACGTGAAGGACGACGACAAGCACGAGCTCGACGCCGAGGAGATGCTCGAGCAGAAGCAGGAGGAGTGCGCGGCGGGCAACAAGGAGCGGAGCAAGCGCGGCTTCTCGGAGCTCGAGGTCGTCGCGTGGGCCGTGCCGCCGCACTACGACGAGCAGACCCACAATCTCGAATGGGGGTTGCGCCTGCGCAGCGTCGAAGGCGAGCTCGTCAACTACGAGGTGCGCTGCCTGTCGCGCGTCGGCATGGTGTCGGCGATCCTCGTCTGCGGCGCCGGCGATTTCGAGAAGGCGCTCCCGCAGTTCCGCGAGGTGCTCGGCGCCCTCTCGATGAATCCCGGCCAGCGCTACGACGAGGTGAAGCCGGGCGATCCGATCGCCGAAGCGACGCTCACGACGCTGATCGTCGGCGGCGCCGCGGCGCTCGGCTGGAAGGCCGGGATCTTCAAGTACCTCTACAAGATCCTGATCGCGGTCGGCGTCGGCGTCGCCGCGCTGTGGCGCAAGATCACGGGCCGCTCGAAGCAATCGCCGAATCCGGCCGCGTGAGGGCCCTCCGCGCTCGGGGGCGGCTGGTGGCATGAGCGCCCTCGACGAGCTCTTCCTCGTCCTGCTCGCCCTCTACCTCTACGAGAGCACCTGGTGCGTGCCGGCCGGCGCGTGGCTCTTCGTGCCGCGCGGGCAAGGGGGGCTGCGCGACGTCGTGCGTACGTGGGTCGAGAGCGGCGAGACCTGGTTCGTGCGCGCGCCGCTGCTGCTGCCCGCGACGCCGCAGCTCCTCGCGCTCCCCTTCCCGATCGCGCTCGCCCCCGAGGGGTTCGTCGCCTGGGACGGGCCGCGCAAGGGGCGCGTCCTCTCCGCGGCGCGCGGCGCCCGCTGGATCGCCTTCGAGCCGAAGCTCGCGATCGTTTCCGACGGCAAGCGCGTGAAGGCCGGCGCGGAGGTCGTCGCGCGGCTCGATTCGGACGCGGCGGCGGCGGCGTTCGCCCGCTCGCTCGCGGCGATCGCCGCGCGTCCGCTGGAGGAGCGCTCCGCCGCGATCCACGGCTGGATCGCGGAGCGGCTCGCCGTGCCCGCGGCGCGCGCGTGCTTCCAGGCGCTGAAGAGCGCGACGCTCCCGCTGCGCTTCGCGGTCGCGGCGCTCTTCCTGGTGCTCGGCGTCGCGCTCCCCGTCGCGGCCTACCGGTGGGGGCTCATGGTCTCGGGGCCGTGGCTGCTCGGGGCGTGGCTCGTCGCGACGATCGGCGTGGTCACGACGTGGCGGCGCGCCGAGCGGCAGCTGCGTCCCGAGCAGTCGCAGCGGCGGCTCGCGCCGGCGATCGCGATGGTCCTCTATCCGGTCGGCGCGGTGCGGGCGCTCGACCTGCACGCGCGCGGCGCGCTCGCCGCGTTCGACCCGGTCGCACTCGCGCTCGCGGCGGGCGACGCGGCGACGCGCGACGCGGTCGCGACCGTCGCGCTGCGCGAGACGCTCTGGCCGCTCTCCTTCGCCGACCACTCCGAGGCGGTGCAGCACGCGGCCGCGTGGTACCACACGGCCTTCGAGCGCGAGCTCATGCGCGAGCTGCTCGACGCCGGCATCGAACCGAAGTCGCACGCCGCCGAGCCGGCGCCGCGCGACGCGCGCGACCGCTCCTTCTGCCCGCGCTGCCGCGCCCACTACGCGACCGACCGCCGCCTCTGCGCCGACTGCGACGGCGTGGCGCTCGTCCCATTCGAGGCGAACATCGACGACGACTCGGTCGAGGACGAGGAGGATTGAACGCGTCCGCCGACCCGCGATCGCGTCAGAACCGGAACGTGAGCGCGAGCCCGTAAGTGTCGTCCGCGAGGAGCGGCTCGAGGGTGACGCCTTCCGGCAGGCGCAGGAACGCCTCGTCGAAGAAGCGGCCGAGGAAGTGGCCGAGCGCCGCGCCGACCAGCACGTCGGAAGGGTAGTGGCCGCCCGCCTCGACGCGGCTCCACGAACTGAGCGCCGCGAACCCGACCACGCCGGTGTCGACCGCGTACTTCACGGGCGTGGGCCAGCGCGTCGCGCCGACGTTGCGGACGGTCAGCGTCGCGTTGACCGACGCGCCCGACGCGTGCGAAGACGGGAGGCTCTCGTCGTCCGAGCCATTGGGACGTGTGCGTCCGGTCGCGTCCTTCAGGAGGTCGGTGGTGACGAGCGTCACGACGCGCGCGCCCATGCCGACGGCGAGGCCCTTCGCCTTGTCGACGAACCAGCCGCCCGCCTCCTCGCCGCTCGGAGTCACGAGGACGCTCGCGTAGTAGATCGAATCGGACAGGGTCCCGGTCCAGCCGCGCGCGTCCTCGGCGTTCTCGACCGAGCCGAAGATCGGCGTCGTCTCGATCGCCCACTCGGAGATGCGCCCGTCCCAGTCGTCGATCTGCAGGACGGCGGCGCCGGCCAGCGGGAGCCATGTCCCCGGCGCGGTCAGCGCATCGAGCGCCGCGTGTCCCAGGCGTTCAGCGCTCGGCAGAAGCGTCGCGTCGTCGGCCCAGCGCCGGCCGTTCTCCATCGTCCCGCATCCGCACGGGACGCAGACGCATGCGCACGACACGATCGCTCTCCGGATCCCGCGGGACGTCGCCACCATGCGGCACCCTCCGACCGCGCCACGGCAGGCGGCGCGCGGCGCCGATCACCGGCTCACTGGAAGACGACCGTCGCGTCGTTGCTGTGCTCGAGGAATCCGGCCGCGCCGATGCAGTAGGCGCGGAAGGTGACGACGAGCGAGCTCAGCCCCGGCGGCACGGTCGCCGAGAGGGCGAAGGTCCCGTCCGACTGGAGGACGCCGAACGCGATCGGCACGAAGAGCGGCGTGCCGCTCACGTCGATCGCCCAGAGCGACGCGCCGTTCCCGGGGACTCCGGCGAAGGTCGCGAGCGTGAGCTGCTGCCCGGCGGCGACGAGCGGCGGATCGGCCTCGAGCGTGAACTCCGGTCCGCGCACGAAGACGTCGTCGCGCTTGTTGGTGTCGTTCGGGACCAGGAAGAAGGCGAAGGAGTGGAAGGCGACGAGGCGGCCATCGCCGGAGATCCCGCCGAGATAGCAGTGGTCGTCGGCGGGCGTGCCCCAGTTGTTCACGCTCGAGCGCGTGATGACCCCGGTGGCGGCGTCCCAGACGTAGACGTCCTGGAACGAGCCGACCTTGCCGGGCACGAGGTTCTGCGACACGCTCTCGAAGGCGATGCGGCTCCCGTCGGCGGAGATCTTCGCCGTGTCGCTCATGCCGTTCGACTCGGCGCCGTTCCAGGCGACGCTGATGCGCGTGGTCGTGCCGGTCTGCCGGTCGCGCAGGAAGACGTCGGTCACGCCGAGCGTGTCGCCGGTCACGAGATTGGTCGAGCTGCTCTCGAACGCGACCCAGCGCCCGTCCGCGGAGATCGACGGGTGCAGGCTGTCGCCGTCGCTCTCGCCGCCGTTCGAGTCGAGGCTCACGCGCTCGGTCGTCGCGTTCGAGCGGTCGTGGACGAAGACGTCGTGGGTGTGGTTGGTGTCGCCGGCGACGAGGTTGCTGGACCAGCTCTCGAAGGCGACGTAGCGGCCGTCGGCGGAGATCGCGGCGAACTCGCTCTCGTTGTCGCCCTCCGTGCCCGTGCTGCTCACGCTGACGCGCGTGGTCGCGCCGCTGGCCATGTCGTGGACGAAGACGTCGTTGCGGTTGTTGGTGTCGCTGGCGACGAGGTTCGGCGCGCGCGAGACGAAGACGACCGCGCTGCCGTCGGCCGAGATCTGGGCGAACGTGGTGTCGAGGTTCGCGGCCGTCCCGTTCGAGTCGACGCTCACGCGGACCGTCGCGCCGGTCTGGCGATCGTGCACGAACGCGTCCGCATGGCCGGTGAAGTCGCCGGGGACGAGGGTCGTCGCAATGCTGAGGAACGCGACGGTGCGCCCGTCCGCCGAGATCGACGCGTTGTAGGAGTCGTCGTCGGCCTGGTTGCCGCTCGAGTCGACGCTCGCGCGGGTGGTGGTCCCGGTGAGCCGGTCGCGGACGAAGACGTCGCGGCGCGCGTTCGTGTCGCCGGGCGCCAGATCGCTCGCGCCGCTGTGGAACGCGACGAAGCGCCCGTCCGCCGAGAGCGCCGGCAGGTCGCTGCCGAGATTGCCGACGTTCCCGCTCGCGTTGACGCTCGCGCAGGTGGTGACGTCGTGACCCGCGGCAGGGTGCGCGAGGCCGACGGTTGCCGAAAGCGCGGCGAGGAGACCGAGGTCGCGACGCATGGTCCGCTCCCTTTTCTCGATGGGCACCAGGCCGGGGGGAGGATTCTCGCGGCGCGACGGCGAACGGTCCACCCGTCCGTCAGGCAGACGCGGCCTTCACGAGGGGCGGGGCGTCGCCCGTCCCCGCGTCGGCGGGGGGCACGCCCGGCGCCACGTCGCGGCGCTCGGACTGCACGTCGTGGCGCGCGAGTTGGTAGAGGCCGCGGTCGACCTTCTCGACGTCGTCCATCTGCGCGAGGCGGTTGCTGACGATGACGTTCAGGTTGGCGCTCTTCGAGGCGTAGCCGGCCTTGCGCACCGCATCGACGATCTCGCCCACCTTGAGCGGACCGATGACGCGCTCGAGCACGGCGCGGATGGCCGTCTGGAGGCTGCCTTCGCGCGGCGCGCCCTGCGCGATGCGGCGCGACACCTTCGCCTTCGGCTCCGTGCGCGGGGGGCGGCCGACGCGCGGCGCGGGGGCGCTGGAGCCGGCGAGCATCGCCTGCAGCGTCTCCCCGAGCTCCTCGAGGTCGTGCGCGAGCGCGTCCTTCCGGGCGAGCAGCTCGCGCAGCTCCCGCTCCTTGCGGTCGAGTGCATGGCGAAGATCGGCGAGCGTCAGGCGCTCGGGGTCGGCGGGGGCGGAGGCGCGGGGACGGGCCATCTTCGGAGCTCCACGGAAGGGGCCGACAAATTAGCGCGCTTCTTCCAGGACGCGAGGCTTGAGCAGCCCGAGCGCGCTCAAGGCCGCGACGACCACCACCGTCCCGATCAGCGCGACGGGCGTCGGCCACTGTCCGAAGAAGAGAACGTCGAAGGCGAGCCCGAACAACGGCCCCGCCATGGTCACCGCGACCGCGCGCGCCGCGCCGGCCCGCGCGAGCCCCTCGGTGAGCGTGATCTGACCGAGCAGCCCGGCGGCGACCACGGCCGCGCAGCCGAGCCACTCGCGGGTGACCCCCGGGACGAGGTGGCGCGGCGTCGCGACCGGCGCCGATCCGGCCGCCTCGAGCCCCTGGACGGAATTTCCCGTCAGGCCGGCGAGGGCGTCGAGCGGCGACCACGGGACGAGCGCGCCGATCAGCGAGGCGGGCAGCATCACCAGCGCGAACCAGAAGACGATCGTGAGCGGCGCCTCGGTCGCCGCGACGCGCCGCACCGTCATGTAAGCGAACCCCGACAGGCAGGCGCCGCCGAGCCCGATCGCGACGGCGCGGTGGTTCGCGTCGCCGAGACCCGCGACCCCGAGCGCGAGCGCGAGCCCGACGACGCCGGCCAGCACCAGCGGCCAGTGGAGCGGCCCCGGCCGCTCGCTCAGCAAGAGCGGCGCGAGCGCCGCGACGAAGACCGGGTGGCTGTACTGCAGGAGCACCGCCTGGCCCGGCGGCAGGTGCTGCGTCGACCAGACGTAGCAGGAGATCGCGAGGTAGCCGAGGAAGCCGCGCAGCACGAGGCCGGAACGGTCGTGCCCCGCGAGCGAGACGCCCGCGACGCGCGCCCAGACGCCGAAGACGAGCAGCATGACGACGGCGCGCGCGAGCACGATGCTCTGCGGATCGACGGCGCGCAGCCACTTCCGCGTGAACGGCGCCATCGCCGCGAAGCACAGGGCCGACGCGACCATCAGGAGCAGGCCGCGCGTGTCCGCGTGCTGGTGATGCCCCGGAGTCCCCATCGCCATCCGACGAGTGTAGTGCAGGAGAGCGCGGTTCAGCGGCGCGAGACGGGAGGATGGAAGATGGCGGTCTCGCGGCGCTTCCACCACCGGCCGCTGTCGCGGCGCTCGGCGGCCGTCGTGAACTCGTAGTCGTACTTGACCGCGCGCACGAAGCGGGGCGGCCGGCCGGGGAAGGGGTCCTCGGCGAGCAGCGCGAGGACGGCCGGCTCGCCCTCGAGGAGGCGCTGCAGGAGGAGGCGGAACCACGGATTCGGCCGGCGCGCCAGCGCCTCGAACCACATCTGCCAGTCGAGCCGCGGCATGTGCGGCTCGCAGAAGAGCGGCGGCTGCGTGAGGTCGTCGTTCTCCTTCCAGCGGAACGCGTAGCTCTTCCAGTGCGCGAGGTCGTCGCTGCCCTGGATCTCGAGCGACGGGCGCGACTTCGTCATCACCGCGAAGAGGCCGTAGGTGTTGGCGGCGCGGTAGCGCTCGAGCGTCCCGACCGCCGACCAGAAGGGGCGCCACCCCTCGACCGTCTCCTCGATGCGCTGCTGCGTCCGGCGCAGCCAGGGCGGACCGACGGGGGAGCGCGACAGCTCGAAGGCCGCGAGCGTGAGCGCGAGCGTCGCGTAGCACGCGACCGCGACCGCGGAGAGCGCGCGGCCCGCCGTGACGAACGCCGGGAGCCTGGGGAGCTCGGTCAGCTGCCGGCGGAACGCCGCGAGGGTTTCCTTGAACGGCGGCCACGGCGGATCGTCGGCGAGGAGCGGCAGGCAGAGGACGACGGTGAGCGGCTCGAAGAAGCCGTAGTTCCCGGTCGCCGCGATCGCGACCATGAGCCCCGCGGTGGCGAGCGCGAAGAGGCGCCGGCCCCACCGCCCCAGGAAGACGAGCCACGACGCGCCGAGCTCGACGGCGAACATCCCGACGCACGTCCAGCGCTGGAACCCGAGCGGGAGCTGGTGCGCGTACCAGCCGAGCCGCGTCGGGAGCGGCTGCGTGTAGTAGTGGAAGGTGAGCGCCGTCAGGTCGCGCCAGGACTCGTCGCCGCTCAGGAACTTGACCGCCCCCGACGAGAACATGAACCGGAAGAGCAGCAGGCGCAGCGCCCACAGCGCGGCGCGCGTCGGCGGGCGCGGCGCGCCGCTCCACGGCCGCAGCGCGGGCGGGGCGTAGAAGAGCGAGAAGGCGGCCGTCTCGAGCAGCAGCGAGTCCCACTGGTACCCGAGGAAGACGTCGCCGACGCTCACGAACGAGAGGTAGACGGCGCCGCACGCGGCCGTCAGCCAGAGCGGCGCGAAGCCGAGCGCGAGCAGCCCGCCGCACGCGATCCCGACGCCGCACCAGGCGCGCATCGCGCCGTCGCTCGCGTCGAACCAGAAGAGGGTCGGGAGGCCGTGCGCGAAGGCGTTCTCGTACGGCGTGCCGGCGACGTGCCGCGGCCACTGCTCCAGGAGCTGCTGCGCCGGCAGGATCCCGTGCTCGCCGAAGAGGCCGGCGAACTGCACCCAGAGCGACGCGAACGCCATCACGAACACGACGCCGAGCCCGGCGAAGTAGAGGCGGCGCATGCGTTCCGACGGGCAGATCACGGCGGGCACCTCACGCCGGGAGCCTCACTCCGGGAACCAGGCGGCCTCGTCGAGCTCCTGGTCCGCGCCCGCGAATCGGCGCGCGAGCGCGAGGGCGCCGAGCTCCGCGCGCTTCACCTTGGTCGCCTCGAAGCGCGCGCCGCCCGCCGCGAGCGACTCGTGCACGAGCTGCGCGAAGGCGGGGACGCCGGTGAAGAGTCCGCCGGAAAAGACGAGCGGCGTCGCCGCCGCGTCGGAGAAGAGGCGGCGCAGCACCAGCGCGGCGAGCTCCGCGAGCTGGCTCGCCGCGGAGCGGACCATCCGCTGCGCCGGCACGTCGCCGTCGGCCGCCGCCGCGAAGACGAGCGGCGCGAGCGCGGCGACCGCGTCGGGAGAGAGGCCGCGGGCGAGCCGCGCGAGGTCGCGCCCGCTCGCCGCGCCGAGCGCCTTCATCACGTCGTCGCGCAGCCGCGCCGAGCCGGCATGGCCGTCAGCGACGAGCGCGGCGGCGCGCAGCGCGCTGTGGCCGAGGGCGTGCGCGCTACCCGGATCGCCGAGCGCCGGCCCGTAGCCGCCGGCGCGCGCGCAGAGTCCGGCGCGCGTGCGGCCGTAGGCGAGCGAGCCGGTCCCCGCGATCAGCGCGAGCCCCCACGCCTCGTCGTTCGCGGCGGCGAGCACGGCGGCGGCGTCGGGCACGAAGGCGATGCGGCGGGCGACGCCGCGCGCGAGCAGCGAGCGGCGCACCGCCTCGCGCAGCGTTGCGTCGCCGCTGCCGGCGGCGGCGATGCAGAGCGCGTCGAGGGGCGCGGCGGACAGCCCCGCTTCGGTGCGCGCCTTCGAAAGCGCCGTTTCGATCGAGCGCAGCGCGAGCGGGAGATCGTTCGAAAGATTGCACGGCCCCGCGTCGGCGGTCGCGAGCACCTCGCCCTGCTCGCCGGACGTTTCTCCGGCGCGCGCGAGCGCGGCGCGCGTGCGCGTGCCGCCGCCGTCGATCCCCGCGACGCAACCGCTGGAGACGGCGGGTGCGCTCGCGCCGCCCGCGGCCGCCAGAGCGGCGCGCACGCTCCCATGCTGGTCCAGCAGCGCAGCGGCGTGTGCCTCGTCGAGCGCGGCGAGCTCCGCGACGATCCGCACCGCGCGCTCGCGCAGCTTCTCGTTGGTGGGACGCAGCTCGACCATCTGGTTGCCGCGCACGTGGCCGAGGCGGACCATCGCGCCCGTGCTCAGCATGTTGAGGACGAGCTTGGTCGCAGTCCCCGCCTTGAGGCGCGTCGAGCCGCTCACCACCTCGGGGCCGGTCTCTGGCGTGATCGCGATCTCGACCGCGCGCGCGAGCTCTCCGGCGGGGTTGCACGAGACGCCGACGGTGAGCGCGCCGAGCTCCCGCGCCCGCGCGACCGCTGCGAGGACGTAGGGGGTGCGCCCGCTCGCCGAGATCGCGACGAGCGCGTCCCCCGCGGCGAACGCGATCCGGTCGAGGTCGTGGCGCGCGAGCTCGCGGCGGTCCTCGGCCCCCTCGGCCGCGCGCACGAGCGCCGCCTCGCCGCCCGCGATCAGGCCGACCACGTCGCCCGGATCGACGCCGAAGGTCGGCGGACACTCCGCTGCGTCGAGCACGCCGAGCCGGCCCGACGTCCCGGCACCGGCGTAGACGAGCCGCCCCCCGCGTTGCATCCGCTCCGCGATCCCGTCGATCGCGCGCGCGACCGCTGCGAGCTCGCGCTCGACCGCCGGCGCGACCTCGGCGTCGGCGCGATTCATGACGCGCACGAGCTCGAGCGTCGGGAGCAAGTCGAGCCGCGCGCTCGCGGGGTGGTCGCGCTCCGTGACCGGCCGGTCGTGCATGTCGCGAGATCGTATACGATCGCCCGTCGACACTCGGCGATGGGGGAACGGAGTGGAGCAGGCGCGCGTCCATGCGCTCGACGTCGCGGTCCTCGCGGCGACGCTCCTGATCGCCGTCGCCGTCGGGCTCGCGGTCGGACGCCGGGCGAAGACGGCGCGCGCGTACGCGGTGGGGGAGCGCGACGTCCCGTGGTGGGCGATCCTCCTCTCGATCGTCGCGACCGAGACGAGCGCGGTCACCTTCCTCAGCGTGCCGGGCAAGGCGTATCTCGGCGACCTGCGCTTCCTGCAGCTCCCGCTCGGCTACGTGGTCGGGCGCGTCGCGGTCGCGCGGCTGCTGCTCCCGCGCTACTTCGAGGGCGACGCGCTGACCGCCTACGAGGTGCTCGGACGGCGCTTCGGGCCGGGCGTGAAGCGGCTCACCTCGGCGCTCTTCCTCGTCACGCGCAGCCTCGCCGACGGACTGCGCCTCTTCCTCACCGCGCTGCCGCTGCAGCTCCTGAGCGGCCTCTCGCTCGCGACCTCGGTCGCGATCATGTCGCTGGTCACCGTCGCCTACACGTTCGTCGGCGGCATGAAGGCGGTGGTCTGGACCGACGTCGTGCAGTTCTTCATCTACGTCGCGGGCGGCGCGCTGGCGCTCGCGGTCGCGTGCGGCGACGTGCCGGGCGGGCTCGCGGCGATCCTCGACCACGCCGGCGGCGCCGGGAAGCTGCGCTGGCTCGACTTCACGCCGACGCTCGCATCGGCCGACGTCTTCTGGGCCGGGCTCTTCGGCGGCGCGTTCCTGACGCTCGCGACGCACGGCGCCGACCAGCTCATGGTCCAGCGCTACCTCTGCGCGCGCTCGCGCCGGCAGGCGGCGGTCGCGGTGGTCGCGAGCGGCGTCGTGGTCTTCCTGCAGTTCGGGCTCTTCCTGCTGCTCGGCGTCGCGCTGTGGGAGTGGTTCGGTGGCCATCCGCCGCCGGCGCCGTTCAACGGCGGCGACGAGGTCTTCCCGCAGTTCATCTTCCAGCGCCTGACCGCGATCCCGGGTGCGGTCGGACTGATCCTCGGCGCGATCTTCGCCGTCTCGATGTCGACGCTCTCGAGCTCGCTCAACTCTTCGGCGGCGGCGCTCGTGAACGACTTCCTCAAGCCGACGGTCGGCCGCGCGTGGGACGACGCGCGGACGTTGCGCGCGACGAAGCTCGCGACGCTCCTCTTCGCGCTCGTGCAGGGCGCCTGCGGTCTGATCGGCGCGACCCTCGTGAAGAGCGTCGTCGACTCCGTGCTGCAGATCGCGAGCTTCACGACGGGCGTGACGCTCGGACTCTTCTTCCTCGCGCGCGTCGCGCCGCGCGCCTCGGGCCGTGCCGCGTTGGCCGGCGCGGGGGTCGGTCTCGCGGCGCTGCTCGTGCTGTGGTCGTGCACGCCGCTCTCGTGGGCGTGGTACTCGTGCGTCGGGTCCGGGATCACCTGCCTCGTCGGCGTCGCGTGCGCGCCGTGGCTCGGCCCCGCGCGCGGCGAGGCGGCGGGCTGACGCGGCGCGGCGGAAGACGGAGCGGACCATGCTCGGAATCGCCATCGCGGCGTGGATCGCGCAGGTCGCGGGCGCAGGCGCGGGCACGGGCGAAGCGCCGCGCTTCGAGCGCGTCGTCCTCGACGCCAGGGTCGGCATCGGCTACGGCGTGGCGCTCGGCGACGTCGACGGCGACGGCCGCGACGACGTCGTGCTGGTCGACCAGCACGAGCTGCGCGCCTACGTCGCCCCGAAGTGGGAGCGGCGCGTCGTCGTGGGCCCGCTCACGGTCAAGGACCTCGTCTGCGTCGCCGCGCGCGCGGTCGACGCGGCGCCGGGGTGCGAGCTGGCACTCGGCGGCCAGTGGGACCCGGGCGACACGACCGGCAGCGGTGCCGTCTTCACGCTGCTCCCTCCGGCCGACCGCGCCCGTTCGGCGAAGCCGTGGGGCGCGCGCGAGCTCCCGCACGAGCCGACCGTGCATCGGATGAAGTGGATCCTCGACCGCGCCGACCGCGCGTCGCTGATCGTCGCGCCGCTCCACGGCCGCGGGAACGCCGACGGTCGCGGCGAGCCGGTGCGTCTCCTCGAATACCTGCCGCCCTTGAAGAACGACTCCGCGGCGGGCCGCGCCGACTGGTCGACGCGGCCAGTCGACGCCTCGCTCCACCTCGTGCACGGCTTCTCGGTCGTCGAGTGGGACGGCGACGCCGACGAGGAGCTGCTGGTCGCGGCGCGCGAGGGCGTCTTCCTCTTCGACCGCGCCGCGCGCGGCGAAACCTGGACGAAGACGGAGCTGATCGGTCCGCACGCGGGCGCGCCCGACTTCGCGGGTGCCGGTGAGATCCGAGCCGGCCGCTTCGCGAACGGGCGGCGTTACCTCGCGACCATCGAGCCGATGCACGGGTCGCGGCTGGTCGCCTGGATCGAGCCGCCGGCGGCGGGCGGCCGCTGGACGCCGCTGCTCCTCGACGACTCGCTGAGCGAGGGGCACGCGCTGGGGACCGGCGACCTCCTCTCGCGCGGCGACGACCAGGTGGTGGCGGGCTGGCGGCGGCCCGATGCGCGTGGGAAGACGGGGCTGCGCTTCTACGCGCCGATCTCCGACGATCCGCCGCGCTTCGAGCGGCGCGACCTCGACGACCGCATCGCCTGCGAGGACCTCGTACTCGGCGACCTCGACGGCGACGGGCGGCTCGACCTCGTCGCGTCGGGCCGCGACAGCCACGACCTCGTGCTCTTCCTCAATCGCACGAAGGCGCCCGACGACCTCGGGCGCGCCGCTCCGGCGGCGGCGCCGCTCGACCTCGGCTGGCTCGCGCGCGTCGACGGCGTGGTCGAAGAGGCGCTGGCGCAGAAGAAGCTGCCCGGCTGCGTCGTCGCGGTCGGGCGGCACGACGGCGTGAAGTTCCTGAAGGCCTACGGCGACCGCGCGCTCGTCCCCGAGCGCGCCCCCATGACCACCGACACGCTCTTCGACCTCGCGTCGCTCACGAAACCGATCGCGACGGCGACCAGCCTCGCCCTGCTCGTCGAGCGCGGGAAGCTGCGGCTCGAGGACCCGCTCACGAACTGGCTGCCGGAGTTCGCGCCGTCCGAGCCGGCGTCACGGAACGGCGACCCGGCGCTCGAGCGCAAGCGCAAGGTGACGCTGCGCGACGCGCTCCTGCACGTCGCCGGCTTCGTCCCCGACAACGACCTCGCCGACTACGCCGGCACCCAAGAGCAGATGTGGGCGCGCCTCTACTCGCAGGCGCCGACGACCGAGCCCGGGTCGCAGTTCGCCTACAGCGACGTCGGCTACGAGCTCCTCGGCAAGGTGGTCGAGCGCGCGAGCGGCGAGGGGCTCGCCGAGTACGTGCGCGCGCGCCTTTTCGCCCCGCTGCGCATGCGCGAGACCGGCTTCCTGCCCGGCCCCGAATTGCGCACGCGAGCGGCGCCGACCGAGCCGCGCGACGGCGCGCTCCTGCAGGGGGAGGTGCACGACCCGCGGGCCGCGCGGCTCGGCGGCGTCGCCGGTCACGCCGGCCTCTTCTCGACGGCGCGCGACTTGTCGCGCTATGCCCGGATGCTCCTGAACGAGGGCGAGCTCGACGGCGTGCGCGTCCTCTCGCCGCGCACCGTCGCGCTGCTCTCCACCGCCGAGCCGGTCGCGGGCGGCGACGGCGTCCGCGCGCAGTGGCGCACGCCGGGCTTCGACGCGCGCAGCCGCTTCTCGTCCAACCGCGGCGAGCTCATGACCGCGCGTGCGTTCGGCCATGGCGGCTTCACCGGCACGAGCCTCTGGATCGACCCCGGCCTCGACCTCTTCGTGGTCTTCCTCAGCAACCGCGTCCACCCCGACGGCAAGGGGGTCGTGAATCCGCTGATCGGCCGCATCGGCTCGATCGCCGCCGCGGCGGTCGGCCGCGCGACGAGCGGCGCGGACGCGGGCGACCTCGCACCGCCTCCGGCCGGCGCGGACGCGCACGCCGCGGTGCGCACCGGCATCGACGTGCTGCGCGCCGCGGGCTTCGCGCCGCTCGCCGGGCGCCGGGTCGGGCTCGTCACGAACGCGACCGGGCGCGCGGGCGACGGCACGCCGACGCTCGAGCTCCTCGCGAGCGCGCCGAACCTGAAGCTCGTCGCGCTCTACTCGCCGGAGCACGGCCTCGGCGGCCGCGACGAAGGGGCGATCGCCGACGGCGTCGAGCCGAAGACCGGGCTGCCGATCCGCAGCCTCTACTCCGGCTCGTCGGCGGGCCGCGCGACGCCGGCGGCCTTCGCCGACGTCGACACGCTGGTCGTCGACCTCCAGGACGCGGGGGCGCGCTGCTACACCTACGTCGGGACGCTGATGCGCGCGCTCGAGGCGGTGGCCGGCACCAAGGTGCGCGTCGTCGTCCTCGACCGGCCCAATCCGGTCGGCGGGCTCGCGGTCGAGGGGCCGCTGCCCGATCCGGCCGAGCCGACGCTCACGAACTGGCACCCGGTCGCGTTCCGGCACGGCATGACGATCGGCGAGCTCGCGGAGATGGTGCGCGCCGAGCGGCCGCTCGACGTCGAGCTCCAAGTGATCGCGATGGAGGGGTGGCGTCGCGCGCAGCTCTTCGACGAGACGGGGCTGCGCTGGGTCGATCCGTCGCCCAACCTGCGCGGGGTCGAGGCGACGCTGCTCTACTCGGGGCTCGTCCTCTTCGAGCCCACGAATCTCTCGGTCGGGCGCGGGACCGAGCGCCCCTTCGAGCAGATCGGCGCGCCGTGGCTCGACGGGCGCGCGCTCGCCGCGGCGCTCGCGCAGGCCGACCTCCCCGGCGCGACGGCGATGCCGGTCGAGTTCACGCCGACCGCGTCGCTCTTCGCCGACCAGCGCTGCGGGGGCGTCCGCTTCCAGATCACCGACCGCTCCCGGCTCGAGCCGATGCGCGTCGCGCTTTCGGTCGCGGTCGCCCTGCACGAAATCGCACCGACCGCGTGGCTCGACGCCAAGATGGACGGCCTGCTCCGCTCGAAGGCGACGCTCGACGCGCTGCACGAGGGCCGGAGCGCGGAGGAGATCGCCCGCCTCTGGGAGCGCGACGTGGAGGAGTTCCGGCGCCGCCGGGCGCGGTTCCTCCGGTACTGAGCCCCCCTTTATTGAGGAAGGAACGGCGAAGGATGCCCGGGAGCCCGATCGGCACCGATTTCCGCACCGGACTCGACGTTGCGCTCGAGAGCGGCGCCGCACCGGACGTGCTGCCCGAGCCGCTGCGCCGCGGCCGCTTCGGACTCCTCATGAACCAGGCGTCGGTCGACGCCGGATTCACGCTCGCGCACGAGGCGATGCACGCGCGCTTCCCCGGCCGCCTCGCCGCGCTCTTCTCGCCGCAGCACGGTCTCTTCGCGGAACAGCAGGACAACATGGTCGAGTCGGGCCACGGCCGCGAGCCGCAGACCGGCGCGCCGCTCTTCAGCCTCTACAGCGAGACGCGCCGGCCCAAGCGTGAATGGCTCGAAGGCCTCGACGCCTTCGTCGTCGACCTGCAGGACGTCGGCTGCCGCGTCTACACGTTCCTCTGGACGGTGACCCACTGCCTCGAGGCGTGCAAGGAGGCGGGCGTCCCGGTCGTCGTGCTCGACCGCCCCAACCCGCTCGGCGGACTCGAGGTCGAGGGCGCCTGGCTCGATCCGAAGTTCACGAGCTTCGTCGGGCGCGCGCCGATGCCGATGCGCCACGACCTGACGATGGGGGAGCTCGCGCTGTGGGCCAACGCGGCGCTGAAGATCGGCGCGCAGGTCGAGGTGGTGCGCCTGCGCGGCTGGCGGCGGGCGATGCGCTGGAGCGATCTCGGCCGTCCGTGGGTGCCGACCTCGCCGAACCTGCCGCGCAGCGAAGGCGTCGACGTCTATCCCGGACAGGTGCTGCTCGAAGGGACCAACCTCTCCGAAGGACGCGGCACGACGACGCCCTTCGAGATCGGCGGCGCGCCGTTCATCGATCCGTACGCGCTGCGCGACGAGCTCGAGGCGTTCCGGCTGCCGGGCGTCGCCTTCCGGCCGATCCGCTTCGTGCCGACCTTCCAGAAGTGCAAGGGCGAATCGTGCGGCGGCCTCTTCCTCCACGTGACCGACGCCGCGGCGTTCCGGCCCTACCGCACCACGCTCGCACTGCTCGCGAGGATCGGCCGGCTCTGGCCCGACGCGATCGCCTGGAAGGCGCCGCCCTACGAGTACGAGCGCACCAAGATGCCGATCGACTGCATCACCGGCGGGGACCTCGTCCGAAAGAACATCGAGGCGGGGGCGTGGACGAAGCCCGAGCACCTCGACGCGGCGTGCGACGCGCGGCCCGAGGAGTGGCGGCGCGCGACGGCGCCGTACCGGCTCTACGAATGAGCGCGCGCCGCTGGATCGGGGCGGCCGCTTCGGAGCAGGAGCACCGCGAAGTCCACCGGCTGATCGCGCGCGGCGTGGTGATCGTCGCGGTCATGGCGGCGGGCGCGGCGTGGCTCGCGTCCAAGGGACCGGTCAAGGTGATCGTCGGCACGCGCGAGATCGAAGAGATCGCGCCGACCTGGTACATGCTCGCCGCGTTCCCGGTGCTCGGGATGCTGCTCGCGGACGTGCTCGACGCGGCGCTCGAGGTCGGCCTGTTCGCGAAGCGGACCGTCGTGCTCGGCGCGAGCGTCGCGCTGCTCGTCGTCGTCTCGAACCTTCGCCTCGGGATCCGGCTTCCGATCAGCGGCCATGTGCTGCTGCTCACCTACTTCCTCGTGCTGCGCCTTCGGGCGCGCGCCTTCTCGGCGGGCCCGACCGCGCGACCCGCCGTCGCCTTCGCGCGCTTCGAGGCCGGCGTCGGCCTCGCGCTCTTCGCGGCGGTCGCCGCGATGAAGATGCTGCACTGGCGCGACTTCGAGACGTTCGCGATCGGCGTCGCGGGCGGCGGCGGCCTCGCGTGGATGGTCGCCTACTTCCTGAAAACGCCGCGCACGCCGCCGGCCACCAGCGCGGTCACGTCGCGCAGCACCGACGGCAGCAGCAGTCCGCCCGGCGAGGCGAGGTAGCGCGGCCGCCAGACCGGGTCGAACTTGTTCTTCCACTGGCGCACGCCCTGGAAGTTGTAGAGCGATTCGCCGTGGCGGAAGAGCGCGGCGGCGACGCGGCTCCACGCGGTCGCGAGCGGGCGCGCCTCGAGGCCGGCGAGCGGCGCCATGCCGAGGTTGAACCAGGCGTATCCCTGCGCGCGGCCCCACTCGATCAGCTGCACGACGAGGAAGTCCATGGCGCCCTCCGGCGCGTCGCGCGCCGTGCGCATCAGGTCGATCGAGAGCTCCTCGCGCGACGCGTCGGCCGCCTCATCGGCCCAGACGTTCGCGAAGGCGACGATTTGGCCTGCGCTGCGGACAACGGCGACCGGGCCGCGCGCGAGGTAGGCCGCGTCGAAGCGGCCGATCGAGAAGCCCTTCTCGCGCGTCGCTTTCGACTCGAGCCATTCGTCGGAGACGCGCGCGAGCTCGGCCAGCGCCGCCGGGACGTCGGCCGTCTTGATCAGCTCGAACGTCCCGCCCGCCTCGGCGGCGCGCTCGCACGAGCGGCGCAGGTTGCGGCGCGACTTGCCGCGCAGCTCGAACTCCTTCAGCGGCACGCGCGCCTCCTCACCGAGCTTCAGGAGCCGCAGCCCGAGCTCGAGGTAGAGCGGGAGGTGGTCGGCGAGCACCTGGTAGAAGACGG
This sequence comes from Planctomycetota bacterium, assembly GCA_036732755.1. Classification (GTDB taxonomy): domain Bacteria; phylum Planctomycetota; class B15-G4; order B15-G4; family SIAN01; genus DASRRB01. The sequence goes on along the minus strand of DAINBU010000008.1, from coordinate 32,610 downwards.
TCCGCCCGCCGTGCTCGTGCACCATCTCGTGGAAGCGCCAGCCGAGCTCGTCGCCGGCGTCGGGGTCGCCGATCGGATCGCCGAGCGCGACCCAGCTCCGCCCCTGCACCGCGAACATCAGGAAGGCGCGCTCCGCGCCGCCCTTGCCCGGCTCCGAAAAGAGGAGCGACTTGTCGCCGACCAGCGCGAGGCGCGCCAGCGCGTCGGGGGCGCGGCGGATCAGCGGCAGCGCGCGCTCGAGGCTCGCCGCGTCGGCGGGCGGCGGCACCGGCTGCGCCGGCTTGAGCAGGCGCGAGAGCGCGTAGGCGAAGCCGAAGATCGCCGCGCCGGTGAGCGAGCGCAGCATGCGCGGCGCGTCGGAGTCGAAGGCGAAGCGCCACCAGAGGTCGTTGCTGTACTCGACGTGGCGGAACGAGAAGAGGCCGAGCCACGCCGCGCTGCCGAGCACGACCGCCACCGCGACCACCCAGCGCACCGAGAGCGGCGAATGGAGCAGCGACGAGTGGCGCGTGAAGTGGCGCCGGCACGGGAGATGGGCTGCCAGCAGGAGCGACAGCACCGTCGCCTCTTCCCAGTCGAGCCCCTTCACCAGCGACATGAGCGCGCCCGCTCCGAGCAGCACCGCCGTCGCGCCCCACGCGAAGCGCAGCCGCTGGTGGAGCCCGCGCGCCAGCACGAGCAGCGCGATGCCGCTCACGCTCGCCAGGAAGTGGCTCGCCTCGACCAGCGAGAGCGGGACGGCGGCCGAGAGCCAGCGCGCGCGCTCGCCGGCGGTCGGCAGCGCCCCCGACGCGATCAGGATCGCGCCGGCCCAGAAGGTCGAGAAGGCGAGCGCGCGCGGCACGAGCGCCGGCGCGACGCGCGCGACGAAGTTCGACACGCGTTCGACGCCGGAGAGGCGGCGGTGGAGCTCGTGGCCGGCGAAGACGACCGTGCCGATCGCGAGCGGCACGAGGTAGTAGAGGATGCGGTAGGCGAGGAGCGCCCCGAGCAGCTCCGGAGTCGGGTCGTCCTGCTTCAGCAGCGCGAGCACCAGCACCTCGAAGATGCCGAGCCCGCCGGGCACGTGGCTCGCCACCGCGACGATCTGCGCGGTGAGGAAGACGCCGAGCAGGCGCGGATAGGTGAGCTCCGGATCGGGGGGCAGCAGCGCCCAGAGCACCGCCGCCGCCACGCACCAGTCGGCGATCGAGAGCACCACCTGCGTCGTCGCGATCGCCGGGGTCGGCAGCGCGATCTCGTGCTTGCGCCAGGCGAGCGGTGCGCGCCGCAGCGCGCACAGCACGATGTAGGCGGCCGCGGTCGCGAGCAGCAGCGCGCCGATCCCCCGCGCCGCCCACGTCGGGACGTGAAAGCCGGTGAAGCGGAGGTTGCCGACGATGAGCTCGGGCGCGCCGGCCAGCACCAGGCCGGCGAGCGCCAGGATCCCGAGCCAGAAGGTCGCCGCGCAGATCGCGACCACCTTCGCGATGTCGAAGGTCGACAGCCCGAAACCCGAGTAGACGCGTTAGCGCGCTGTTTTGCTGCTCAGCATCGAGAGGCTGAGGTTGTTGCTGAAGACGTACCCGAGGAACGACGCGAGCATGGTGCGCCGGAACGGCAGTTTGATTTTCAACGTGGTCAGCGCGAGCGCGTCGTAGCCAATGAGGACGAAGTAGGAGAGCGCGGTCCACAGCGCCGCGTGCACGAGCTGGCGCGGCGGGAGGTTCTTGACGGCGTGGCGCAGCTCGGCGAAGGAGTGCTCGTGCAGCGCTCTTTGGAGCGCGAAGAAGGCGGCCGCCGCGAGCGCCAGCGCGACGACCAGCGGGACGAAGCGCAGGAACGGTGCGAACCGCGCGCGCACGACCGACGGCACCGGTTCGGCAGCGGGTTCGGGTTCGGGCTCCGGCTCCATCGAGCCGGGAAGTTAGCGACGCCCTGCCGCTCGTGTCGCCGTCCGCCGATCGGGAGAATCGGCGACCCGGCGGTGCATGGGAGCGAGCGTGACGAACGACGAACGCCGATGGCTGCTCGAGCGCGTCGACGACGCCGCGGTCGTGCAGCTCTACGCCGACGGCTTCGAGCGGCTCGCGCTGCGCGAGCGCACGCTGCTCTGGCACCTCTGCCAGGCGGCGCTGGCGGGACGCGACGTCTACCTCGACCAGCGCTACCGACATTCCCTGGAACTGCGCGACCTGATCGAAGAGGTGCTCGTCGCGCTGCGCTGCGTCGGGCCGCGTTGGGAGGAGGCGGCCGCGGAGCTCGAGGCGGAGGGCGTCGCGAAGGCGACCGTCGCCGAAGTGCGCCGCTACGCGAAGCTCTGCTGGCTCCACTCCGGGCCGCACCACCACCTGACGAGCCGCAAGTTCGTGCTCGGCTGCCGGCGCGAGGCGTTCGAGGAGCTGGTCCGCCTCGCCGAAGCGCGCGGCGCGCAGCTGCCGAAGTGCGAAGAGGAGACGACCGCCGCGCTGCTCGAGCGGCTCGCGCCGGTCCTCTTCGACCCCGACCACGATCCGCTCTGCACCTGCAAGACGCCCGAGCCGGGGCGCGACCTGCTCGCCGCGTCGTCCAACCACCACTACCGCGGCGTCACGATGAAGGACCTGGCCGGCTTCAAGGAGCGCTACGGCCTGAACAGCCGCCTGATCAAGCACGCCGACGGCCGGCTCGAGGAGGAGGTCTACCGCGCCGGCTTCGACGGCCTCGTGCCGCCGGGCCGTTGCGCGCGCCAGCTCGCCGAGGTGGTGCGCCACCTCGAGGCGGCGATCCCGTTTTCGACGCCGCCGATGGCGAGTTCGTTACGCGCTTTGATTCATTGGTTGCGCACCGGCGAGGAGGCGGCGTTCCGCGAGTACTGCGTCGCGTGGGTCGCCGACCAGGACTCGCCGGTCGACACGATCCAGGGCTTCGTCGAGACCTACATGGACGCGCGCGGCGTCAAGGGCTCGTGGGAGTCGCTGGTCTACTTCGACGACCCCGACAAGATGCACCAGATCCGGCAGTTCGCGACGCACGCGCAGTGGTTCGAGGACCGCATGCCGTACGCCGACGCCTACAAGAAGCCGGTGGTGAAGGGGATCTCGGCCAAGGCGATCCAGGTGGTGCTCGAGACGGGCGATTCGGGGCCGATCACGCCGATCGGCATCAACCTCCCCAATCCGCAGGATCTCCGCGAGAGATACGGCAGCAAGTCGGTCTCGCTCGGCAACGTGGTCGAGGCGTACGAGAAGGCGTCGCCCGCGGCGTCACGCCGGGAGTTCTGCTTCGATGACGCGGAGTTCGAGCGCGCCAAGAAGTGGAAGCCGCTCTGCGACGCGCTCACGACCAACATGCACGAGGTGATCGGCCACGCGTCGGGCCGCAGCGCCGAGCACCTCTTCGGCGACCCTGCCGACCACATCAAGGAGTACTACTCCTCGCTCGAGGAGGCGCGCGCCGACCTCGTCGCGCTCAGCTTCATCGGCGACCTGAAGCTGGTCGAGCTCGGCCTGGTCGAGGACGCCGGCCTGGTCGAGCGCACCGAGTACGAGGGCTACACGCGGGCCGCCCTCACCCAGCTCAACCGCGTGAAGGTGGGCACGCACCTCGAAGAGGACCACATGCGCAACCGCCAGATGGTGGTGCGCTGGCTCATGGCCAACACGCGTGCGATCGAGGTGCGCCGGCGCGACGGCAAGACCTACTGGTGCGTGGTCGACCCGAAGGCGTGGCGGCAGGGGGCGCGCGACCTCTTGTGCGAGGTCCAGCGCATCAAGTCGGAGGGCGACTACGCGGCGGCGCGCCGCTTGTTCGAGGAGCACGGGATCGCCTTCGAGCCCGAGCTGCGCGACGAGATCGTGGCGCGCTTCAAGATGCTGGACTTGCCCGCGTACACCGGCTTCGTCCAGCCGCGCCTGCGCGCGACGCGCGGCGCCGACGGAGCGATCGCCGACGTCGCGATCGAGTACCCCTGCGATCTCGAGCGGCAGATGCTCGAATGGAGCGGCCGGCTGGCGCGCGTGGCCGATTGCTTCTGAGCCGCCGCGCGCGGCGGGTCCCCCGGGAAGCGCGATGCCCTGGAAGGCCGTCCTCCTCGTCTACGCCGTCGCGAGCCTCGTCTCGTTCTTCACGTACTGGATCGACAAGCGGCGCTCGGAGCGCGGCGCGTGGCGCGTGAGCGAGAGCACGCTCCACTGGATCGAGCTCGTCGGCGGCTGGCCGGGCGCGCTGCTCGCGATGAAGCTCTTCCGCCACAAGACGCGCAAGTTTTCCTTCTTGGTCGTCACGTGGGCGATCATCGCGCTGCACGGGGCCGGCTGGTGGTGGTTCGGGCTGCGGGCGGGGTGACGAAACGTCGGCTAACGTGCGCCGCTCGATTTCTTTGGAAGGAGTACCGCGCCCGTGGACGTCTCGACCGCTCCGCTGTTCCGCTCCGGCTTCAAGCTCGGCGCACTGACGCTCCCGAACCGTTTCGTGATGTCGCCCATGACGCGCGGCCGCGCGCAGCCCGACGGCACGCCGGTCGACGTGATGGCCGAGTACTACCGGCAGCGCTGCGGCGCGGGCCTGATCGTGACCGAGGCGACGTCGATCGCGCCGGCGGGCAACGGCTGGCTCGGCGCGCCCGGCATCTACACCGATGCGCACGTGGCGGGCTGGAAGCGCGTGACCGACGCGGTGCACGCCAACGGCGGCCGCATCCTGCTCCAGCTCTGGCACACCGGCCGCGTCTCGCACCCCGACTTCCAGGGTGGGAAGGATCCGGTCGGGCCGTCGGCGATCGCGGCAAAAGGGACGTCGCGCACGCCGCTCGGCAAGAAGGACTACGTCACACCGCGCGCGCTCACGGTCCCGGAGATCCAGACGATCGTCGGCGAGTACGGCGCCGCGACGAAGCGCGCGAAGGCCGCCGGTTTCGACGGCGTCGAGCTCCACGGCGCCAACGGCTACCTGCCCGACCAGTTCCTGCGCGACTGCTCGAACCTGCGCACCGACGAGTACGGCGGCTCGATCGAGACGCGCGTCCGTTTCATGGACGAGGTCGTCGGCGCGATGGTCACCGCCTGGTCGGCCGACCGCGTCGGCGTCCGCGTCTCGCCGGTCGGCAGCTACAACGACATGAAGGACGGCGCGCCGCGCGAGCTCTTCGTCGCCGTCGCCGAGGCGATGCAGCGCCGCAAGATCGCCTACCTGCACGTCGTCGAGGCGCTGCCCGGCAGCTTCATGTTCGTCGAGCACCCCGAGCGGATCTCGCCGTTCCTACGCAAGGCGTTCCGCGGCGCCTTCATCGCGAACGGCGGCTACGACGCGCAGTCCGCCGACCAAGCGATCGAATCGGGCGAGGTCGACTTGGTCGCCTTCGGCGTCCCCTTCCTCGCCAACCCCGACTTCCCCGAGCGCGTGCGCCGCGGCGCGCCGCTCAACGCCGCCGATTTCGCGACCTTCTACACCCCGGGTCCGAAGGGGTACTCCGACTACCCGGCGCTGAGCGCGGGGAGCTGAGGGGGCGCGTCGCTCCTCGCGCGTCCGGAGAATGGCCGCCGCCCGCGGCGTGAGGGGAATCGTCCGTCCGCGGGGACGGTGAGGCGTGGCGAGGATGGACGACACGGCATCGGGGCTCACCGAGGACCTGCTCGCGCAGGCGGCGTGGGCGCGTGGCCTCGCGCGGCGGCTCGTTGCCGGCGAGGCGCGCTGCGACGATCTGTTGCAGCAGGCGTGGCTCGCGGCGCTGAAGCGGCGGCGCGACGCGATCCGGACGTCAGCGCGCGGCTGGTTCGGCGGAGTGCTGCGCCACGTCGCGGCGAAGCAGCAGCGCGAAGGGGCGCGGCGCGACGCGCGCGAGCGCGCGGCCGCGCTCCCCGAGGCGCAGCCGGCGACCGCCGATCACGTGGCCGAGCTCGAGGCGCAGCGGCTCGTGGTCGAAGCGATGCTGCGGATCGAAGAGCCCTACCGCGAGACGCTGGTACGCCGCTGGTACCGCGACGAGAAGCCGGCGGCGATCGCGCGCGCGATGGGGATTCCCGTCAAGACCGCCGACACGCGCCTCGCGCGCGGGCTCGAGCGGCTGCGCGCGGAGCTCACGCGGCTGCGCGGCGGCGTCGCGCGCGACGGGATGCTCGCGCTGCTGCCGCTGGCCGCGAGCGCGCCGGGGCCGTGGGTCGTCCTCGGCAGCCTCGCCGGCGGAGGGGTGACGGTGGGCGCGTTCATGAAGTTCGCGGCGGCGGGGATCGCCGTCTCGGCGCTGGCGTGGTGGGGGACGAGCCGCGGCGGGGACGAGGTCCGGCGCGACGTGAAGGGGCGCGGCGAGACGGCCGCGCACCCGGCACCGGCGGGGGCGCAGGGGATCGCGACCGCCGGCGAGGCGACCCGCGCGGAGGACGACGCGGCGCGCGCCGGAGCGGCGGCCACGGCCGCGACTGCGCTGCTCGTGGTCCACGTGTTCGACGACGAAGGCCGCGCCGTCGACGGCGGTACTGCGAGGCTCTTCGACGGCGGCACGGTGCTCGACGAGGCGTACGCCTTCGAAGGCAAGTTCCACTTCCAGAGTCCGAGTTCGGCGGCGCGGCTCCTCGTCATCCCGCACGTCCAACGTTCGCACGCCTCGGCGCCGGCCTGCTTCGACGTCCCCGCGCACGCGTCCGAGCTCGAGATCCGGCTGCCGCGCGCGGCGGTCCTCGCCGGAAGGGTCGAGTGCGACGGACGGTCGCCGGGATGCGGCATCGTGTTGACGTTTCGGGCGAGGCAGGCGCTCCCCGGATTCCGTGACATCGCGAAGCCGGTCCGCGGGACGTGGACGCCGACCGACGTCGAGGTGACGTGCGACGACGACGGCAACTTCCGCATCGCCGGCCTCGACCCCGCCGGCAGCGGCTGGCTCTGCGTCGACCAGCGCTTCTCGACGCAGCCGATCCGGCGGACCTCCGAGGGCGCCTTCCACAAGCTCGACTCGGTGTGGGTCGCGGCGCCGATCGAAGGGATGCGGCTCGAGATCTACTCGGCGCCCGCGCTCGTCGGGCGCCTCGTCGACCGCCGCGGCGCGCCGAGGGGCTGGAAGGAGATCCGCGCGACGTTCGAGCGCGGCGGCGCGGTTTCGGATTCGCAACCTGCGCTCCACGGCGAGGCGGGCCGCTTCCGCGTGCACCTGCCGTTCGCCGGCGCGGACGCGGTCGACCTCCAGCTCCACGCCGCGGACGGGGCCGGCGTGGCGTTCCTGCACGTCCCCGGACCGTTCACCGGCACGCGCGACTTGGGCGACGTGGTGCTCGCGGCGGAGCGGTCGATCCGCTGGCGCATCGTCGCGCCCGGCGAATCCGGCGAGCCCGCGGTCGTGAACGGCAGCGCGCTCCTGCTCGGCGCCGGCGGCGCCCGAAGCGTCTTCGACTGGAGCGGGCACGAGTTCGAGTTCGACGTGGCGCAGCCCTTCACGCGCGCGCGCTTCGCCGCCGCGGGCCGGATGCCCGTCGAGGTCGAGCTGCCCGCGACGGCGAGCGCGACGCCGGTCGAGGTCGTGCTCGAGCGCGCGACGCGGCTCGACGTCATCCTCGTGCGGCCGGTCGCGCAGGCGGGGGTCGACTCGGTCGCGCAGCCCGACGCCTCGATCGAGGTCGCCGCGCGCGGGCCGCTGTTCGACCCGCGCCTCGGCGATCGGGAGCTCGCCGAGCGGTGCGGAGGCACGAGCTGCGAAGTCGACGCCGACAGCGAGCCGGGCTGGACGATCGCATCGTCGAGCTCGGGCGGCGGCGTCACGCTCTACGGCGTTCGCGCCGGGACGCCGCTGCGCGTGCGCGCCGTCGGCGCGACAGGCTCGACGATCGTGGAGCGCGAGGTCGAGCTCGCGCCGGGCGAGACGCGGCAGATCGCGCTCCCGCTCGGAGACCGGGTGCGCACGCTCGCCGCGCGCGTCGTCGATCCCGACGGCAAGCCGATCGAGAATGCCAGCGTGTCCGTCCAGTTGATTCGCGAGGACGGGCGGCACGGCGGCACCGGCACCACGACCGACGGCGACGGCCGCGTCCGCTTCGACGAGTACTTCGAGGAGGAGGTCGCCGTCGCGATCGACGCGACCGGCTTCGTGCCGTTGCACCGCTCGCCGGTGCGGCTCGGCGGCGCGGGCCTCCTCGAGTTCCGGCTGGAGCGCTGCTGGCCCCTCGCCGTCGACGTCGTCGACCCGGCGGGGGAGCGCGTCGACCCCGACCTCGTCGACGCGGCCGCGATCGCGGCGCTCGGCTCGCCGGAGCCTTCGCGCTTCGAGTCGGCGCGCCGCGAGGACGACTCCTACGAGCTCCAAGCGCTGCCCGCGACGCCGGTCCGCGTGCGCGTCCGCGTCGGCGGCCGCGACTACTTCGCCGACGTCGCGCCGCCGCAGCTGCGCGTCCGCGTCGTCGTCCCGGCCCACGGCGCCGTCGACGTGCGCTACGTCCTGCCGCTCACCGAGCGCGCCGCACACGGCGAGCTGCTCGGCGCCATCGAGCTCGCGCCGCTCGACGCGCGCGGCGCCGCCGTCGTGGCGAACCCGATCCTCTTCTCGCCGCAGCGCCCGACCGACGGCGTCGCCTTCACCGCCGTCCTGCCCGGTCGCTACGAGGCGGTCCTGATCTGGCACGGCGAGCTCGGCGGCGAGCTGCGTCGCGAGCCGACCGGCGTCGCGTTCGACGTGACTGCGAACACAACGAGCGAGGTCGTGATCGAGCGGTGAACGGCGCGCGGTCCGTCAGCGCTTCGACGGCTCGGCCGGCGGCTCGGCTGGATCGAGGGACTTGAGCGTGATCGTGCACGTCGCCTTCCCGTTCGGCGGGACCTCGACGTCGGCGAACGCCGGGGCGTAGCCGGCGCTGGTCACTTCGACTCGGACCTTCCCGGAGACGAGTTCGAGTCGGACCTCGCCGCGCGCGTCGCTGCGGGCCGACATCTGGTGTACTTGTCCCTGGACGACCGAGAATTCGAGTCGCGTCGCGCTCTTGCCGTTCGTGATGTGGATCTCGGCATCAGCTGCGGGGGTGCCCGCTTCGTCGACCACGTGGACGTCGAGTGTTCCCGGGCACTGCAGCGTGAGCGTGCCAAGGTCGGTCTCGCGCAAGGCGTCGATCGAGACCACACCGATCCAGCCGTCGATGCCGACCGGGCCGCGCCGGATGCGCATGCGCCAATCTCCGGCGGGAATCGCGGTCGCCGCGAAGAGCCCGTCCTTCGCATCGTCGACCTTGAAGCTTGACGAGCCCCAACCGGCGTCGAACTCTCCGAAGACGAGCGGCTCGAGTTCGACCTCGTAGTGGGCGGCCGGCTTGCCGTCCTCGGACGTGATCGCACGGAAGCGCAGGGTGCCGTCGGACGGCGGGGGCGGGTCGACCGTGACGGTGACGGCTTGCGTCGGACCGTATCGATCGGCCCAAGGTTTCGGCGGCGCGTCCGGGACGCTAGCGACACCCGACGGCGCGGGCGGCGGATCGGCGAGCGGAGCGATCGCCGGGACTTCGGCCGACCCGATCAGGCGGCCGTCGTCGTAGATGCCAACCCGCAATGGAATCGATGGTGCGAATCCCTCGAAGCCGCGGAGGATGAACGAGCCGCCGCCGCCACCGATCTTTCCGCCTAGTTTCGCGACGCGCGGAGCATCGAAGTCGAGCTCCGCAGGCAAGGGCGCTCCGTCGGGGACGAGCACGCAGTCGGGCGCTCGACCCGATTCCATGAAACCCATCCCGGATCGGTGGGTCGTCGGCGACTCGCCGAGAGGTCCGTGCGTGCGCTGTCGCCACGGCGAGCCGTCCGCGGTCACGACCTTCACGAACAACGGGCGCCATCTCGTGAGGGCGATCGCAATGCGGGAACCGTCGATGACGTCGCCCGACCAGTCGATCGGCGCGAAGCCGTCGAGCGCTCCGGTGATCCGGATGCGACCGGGTATCGGGAGGAGCAGGGCGCCCTCGAGTTCGTTCGGCCGCAGCGAGCGCTCGGAGTGCTGGACGGCGCGCGGGCCGTTCCAGGCGAGCCGCAGCGTGTACGACTTGGCCCACTCCATCGAGACGTGCTCGTCCGTCGCGGCGTCGCGGCAGTCGACATCGACGACGATTCCGGCGTCGATCGAGATCTCGACTGCGCGCGTCTCATCGGGCGCGAGCGGCTCGACGCGGAGCCGGCCGACCTGGGAGTGGTCGAGGCGGGCGAGCAACTGGATCGGCGTGCGCGCCGGCGCGTGCTCGATCCGGAACACGTCGCCCTCGCGCACCGCCGGGATCACCATCTCGGCGCTCGGCCCGTTCGCGATCGGCAGCGGCATGCGGTCGAAGCGCTCGTGCTCGTAGCCGGCACCGATCGACGCCATGGTGTAGACGACGTTCGCACCGGCGCGGATGCGCGCGGGAAGCGGGCGACCGTCGCGCGAGCGCAGCGTGCAGACGAGAGCGCCGAACGTGAGCTTCTCCATCTCGAACACCCGCGGCGGCGCGCTCCCGGCCGCGGCGAGCTCGTCCTTGCCGATCGGCACGTCGAACGACAGGCAGCCGGGCGCGCGCGCCTTCATGCGGATCGCCGTGCCGAGACCGTCGAGCGTGAACTCGCCGTTCGCGTCGGTCTTCACCGTCTCGAGGTCGCCGAAGAGCAGCGCGGCGACCTGCGCCGTCACCGCGACGCCGGCCATCGGAGCGCGCGAGACCTTCTCGACGATTCGACCGCGGAGGCTCCATTCGCCGCGCCAGCCCGCCAGGTTGTCCTTCGGCGACGGTGCGGGAGAGGCGGCCGCCGTCGGCTCGGACTTGCGGTCCGGTGCGACGGCTGCGTCCTGCGGCGACGCGACCGCCGGCGTCGGGTTGCTGCCGTTCGCGTCGGCGGCCGCGACTCGATGCACGGCGTTCTCGCCATTCGAACGCTCGATGGCGATCCACGTCGCGATCGCCGCCGCCGCGACGACGACCGCGGCCGTGAACTTCGCGAGTCCCGTCATCGTGAGCGCCCCTCCCGTCCACGCCGCTACGACGCCGGTCGCCGTTCCCGCCTGCGCGAGCGGCGCGAGCATGAGGCACCAGTCGCGGCTCGCCCCGCCGCGTCTCGCCGTGAGCTCCGCGCGCAGCTTCTCGATCCCGCGCGCCAGTCGCGTGTCGACGGTCTTCACCGGCACCTGCATCGCGCGTGCGATCGCGGCCGGCTTCTCGTCGCGGTACCAGCGGCGGATCAGCGTCTCGCGGTAGGGCTCGTCGAGGGCGAGCAGCGCCTGCGCGACGAGCTGCTGCGCCGCCAGCTCGTCGACGATCGGCGCAGACGCCGGCGGCACGAGTGCGGGCGCGGCGGCGCCGCGCTCGTGGCGGGCGCACCGCTGCTCGGCGCGCCGCAGGTTGTTCGCGAGGTTGCGGATGAGACGCGCGAACCAGACGCGCAGTCCGGGACCCGGCCGGGGCGGACGTTCGACGGCCGCGAGCCACGCCTCCTGCACGACGTCGTCGGCGCGCTCCTCGTCGCGCAGGAGCTGCCGCGCGAGCGCCCGCGCCCAGTGGGCGTGGCTCAGCAGCTCCTCGAGCGGCGGCGTCGACGGCGTGTCCATGGTTCGTGCAGAGGGACTTCCGGCCGCGGGCGATTCCCTTCGACGATGTTCCGACGCGCGCGGGAACGACGGGGCGCGCCGGCGATCACTCGCCGGCGCGCCCCGCTCGTCGCGTTCGTCCGGTTCTTGCCGCCGGAGCGGCGGTCGTCAGATCCCGAAGTCGAGCTGGAGGCCCGGCGTGAACGAGAAGCCGAACTGCGCGCCGACGTCGGCTTCGATCATCTGGAGGTAGGCGGAGACGCCGGCGAGCGAGAGGTCGAGCGGGATCGTAACGGGGAGCGAGATGCCGCCTGAGCCGGGGAAGGGGATGGCGGCGATGAAGCTCCAGGCGACCAGGATCTGCCCGCCCTTGTTGGTCTGGATCTGCGCCGTGTTGGCGCCGACGAAGAGGAGGCCGAAGGTCGGGCCGCCCGAGGAGTTGCTCGCGTCGAGCGAGAGCGACGCGCCGAAGACGGGGTTCGCGCTCGGCGTCAGGTCGGGGACGAAGCTCGTGCCCTGGAAGCCGTTGCCGTACTGCGACCAGCCCGCGGCGCGCGGCACGATCGAACGGTCGCGCACGAACAGGTCGAAAACGCCGTTGCCGTCGCCGACCACGAGGTTGTCGGCCGAGCTCGCGAAGGCGCAGAGGAGCCCGTCGCCGGAGAGGCGCGGGCGGTAGCTGCCGAAGCCGTTCGACGCGACGCCGACGGCGTTGAGCGTCATGCAGTCAGTGACGGCCTGGACGACGTCGCGCACGAAGACGTCGGTGATGCCGTTGGTGTCGTTGGGGGAGAGGTTGTCGGAGTTGCTCTCGAACGCGGCGATCGAGCCGTCGAAGTTGAGCGAGGGCGCGTCGCTGTCGAAGTTTCCTTCGGTGCCAGTCGTGTCCACGCTCGCGCGGACCGTCACGCCGCTCGCGATCTCGTGCACGAAGACGTCGCTCACGAAGTTGGTGTCGCTCGCGACGAGGTTGCTCGCCTGGCTCGCGAACGCGACGAAGTTCCCGTCGCCCGAGATCGCCGCGTTCGAGCTGTCGTTGTCGCCCTGGACGAGCGCCGAGTCGACGCTCACCAGCGTCGCGATCTTGTTCACGCGGTCGAAGACGAAGACGTCCCTGTAGCCGTTCAGGTCGCCGGAGACGAGGTTCGAGGCGTAGCTCGCGTACGCGATGAACGCGCCGTCCGACGAGATCGACGGCGCGTGGCTGGGGCCGTTGCTCAGCGGGGTGAGGCTGGCGTCGACGCTCACCTGCGTCGTCTTCGAGCCGGCGACGTCGCGCACGAAGACGTCGGTGAAGCCGTTGGTGTCGCCGGTGACGAGGTTGGTGGCGGCGCTCGCGAAGGCGACCCACAGGCCGTCGCCGGAGACGGACGGCGTGACGCTGTCGGCGTTGCCCTGCGTGCCGTTGGTGCGGATCGAGACGCGCGTCGTGACGCTGTTGCCCTCGTCGAAGACGCCGTTGAGGTCGGGGTCGCGGTCGCACAGGAAGATGTCGTAGCCGCCGTTGGTGTCGCCGCCGACCAGGTTGCTGGCGAGGCTCTCGAACGCGACGAAGCGGCCGTCCTGCGAGAGCGACGGCGAGCTGCTCGAGGCGTTGCCCTCGCGGCCCGAGCTGTCCTCCGTGATGCGCACGATCGCGCCGGTCTGGAGGTCCTTCACGAAGACGTCGGAGATGCCGTTGGTGTCGTTCGCGACGAGGTTGGTGGCCTGGCTGTCGAACGCGACCCAACGGCCGTCCTGGGAGATCGAGCCGCGCGAGAGGACGCCGCTGTCGCCGTTCCCCTCGCCGCCGCCGGCGTCGAGGCTGGCGCGGGAGACGGGGTTCTGCGCGGCGGCCGGGAGCGCGAGCGCGACGAGCGCGAGCGAAGCGGAGACGCGGCGCAGGGTCGGATTCCGGGAGGAGACCATGGGGGGACCTCGCATTCGGGTGTGGCGCACGGAGGAACGTATCGCGTCCGCCGGAACTCGACAATGCGAGATCCCCCGCGGCGCGCCGCTCACAGGCCGAGCGAGAGGTCGAGCCCCGGCGAGAACGAGAATCCGAACTGCGCGCCGGGATCGGCCTCGACGATCTGCAGGTACGCGTCGACGCCGCACAGGGCGAGGTCGAACGGCACGGTGACCGGCAGCGAGACGCCGCCGTTGCCGAACGGCACGCCGAAGATCGCCGCCCACTGCACGAGCAGCGTGCCGCCCTTCGTCGTCGGAATCGAGGCCGGGCTCGCGCCGACGAAGAGGAGTCCGAAGGTCGGCGAGCCGAACGAATTGGAGATGTCGAGCGTGAGCGACGCGCCGAAGGCGGGGTCGGCGCTCGGCGTGATCGACGGGACGAAGCTCGTGCCGTAGAAGCCGCTGCCGTAGCTCGACCACGACGCGGCGCGCGGGACGACGGCGCGGTCGTGCACGAATACGTCGAGCTTCGCGTTGCCGTCGGCGACGACGAGGTTGTCGGAGTCGGCGACGAACGCGACGAGCGTCCCGTCGCCCGAGATGCACGGATACCCGCAGCCGGTGCCGTTGCAGCCGAGGCCGACGCCGTTGAACGAGACACAGGTGGTCACCGCGGCGGCGCGCTCGTGCACGAAGACGTCCGACTGCTGGTTCAGGTCGCCGGCGGCGAAGTTGGTGGCCCAGCTCTGGAACACGACGACCGAGCCATCGGAGTTGATCCACGGACGGAAACTGTTGCTGTTCCCCTGGTTCGTGTACGAGTCGATGCTGGCGAGCGACGTGACGCCGGTCGCGAGGTCGTGCACGAAGACGTCGACCATCCGGTTGACGTCGGTCTGCACGAGGTTGGCCGCCCAGCTGGTGAACGCGACGGCGGAGCCGTCGCCGGCGAGACAGGGGTCGTAGCTCGCCCCGTTGCCCTCGACGCCGGCCGAGTCGACGCTCGCGCGGACGGTCGTGCCGGCCGCCCAGTCGCGCACGAACACGTCGCGGTAGCTGTTGGTGTCGTTCGCGACGAGGTTGCTCGCATCCGAGGCGAACGCGACGAGCGCGCAGTCGCCCGAGATGACGGGCAAGTAGCAATGGTTGTCGCCGAGCGTTGTGCCGGTGACGTCGACGGTGATCGCGATCGTGGTCCCGGCCACGACGTCGCGCAGGAACTCGTCGGTACGCTGGTTGGTGTCCCCGCTGACGAGGTTCGTCGAAGAGCTGTTGAAGGCGACGTAGCGGCCGTCGTCGGAGATCGCGGAGCCGACGCTGCTGTAGTTGCCGAGCGTGCCGCTGCTCGAGACGCTGACGCAGGCCGTGACGCCGTTGCCCTCGTCGAAGATCCCGTTGCCGTCGGCGTCGCGGTCGTGGAGGAACACGTCGGGGGAGCTGTTCGTGTCGCCGGAGACGAGAGTCGTCGCGTAGCTGTAGAACGCGACGAAGCGGCCGTCGCCGGAGAGCGAGGGGCCCGCGCTGTCCCGGTCGCCCTGCGTGCCGTTCGAGGCGACGCTCACGCGCACGAGCGCGCCGGTCGCGAGCTCCTTCACGAAGACGTCGGCGACGCCGTTCGTGTCGCCGCCCGCGAGATTCCCCGCATTGCTGTCGAACGCGAGGAAGCGGCCGTCGCGGGAGAACGCCGGACGCGAGAGCGCTCCGCTGTCTTTCTTCCCCTCGTTGCCGGCGGGGCCGACGCTCGCGCGCGTGATCGGGTTCTGGGCCGCGGCCGGAGCGGCGGTCAGCGCGACGACGGGCAGCGCGAGCGCGAGAACGCAGCGGACCGGCGCGAAGCCTGGCAGGTACGGCATGGAGTCCCCCTTCGAGCGTGACCGCACGCAGGACGGTAGCTCCGATCGCGCGGACGACCACCCCCGCGCGCGGCCGCCGGGGCCTCAGCGCGGCGGGGGCGCCGCGAGCAGCCGCTGCTCGGAGAGGAACGGCGCGAGCGCCTGCCCGGCGACCTCGTGGCCGATCGCGTTCCAGTGCGTGTCGCCCGGCCACCACGGGATGCGGCCCGCCGCCGCCGCGCGCTGCAGCGCGTCGGTCAGGTCGAGCTCCGGCACGCGCCGCTCCTCCGCCCACTGCGCGACCGCCTGCGGGAGCGGGCTGCAGTGGGCGCGCCAGTCGGCGAGCTCGGAGCCGGCGGGCCACGTGCAGAGCGGGCCGAGGATGCGGATCTTGTCGGGGATCGCGACGACGGCGTAGCGGCCGCCCGCCGCCTCGACGAAGCGGCGCGTCTCGTCGAGCGCGGCGAGGATCGGCGCGATCTCGCCCTCCTTGCCGCGGAACTGCTCGGCGGTCCAGAGGAAGGTGCAGGTCGTGCCGCCGATCGTGCCGCTGCGCCGCCGCGCGATCGGGTCGACCGGCTGCAGCGCCTGCTGCAGCCGGAGCAGCGCGTTCCACGTGAAGGTCGTCTCGACGCGCGGGACGGCCGGCGCCGCGCTCGCGGCGCGCGCGCGGTACTTCTCCGAATCGAACTGGTCGTTCCCCTCGAAGACGAAGTGGAGGACGAGGCGGCCCTCGAGCGGAACGCCCGACGCCTCGAGGAGGTCGCGCTCCTGCTGCACGCCGACGCCGATCAGCGCGAGGTTCATCACCGGCCGGCCGAGCGTCGCCTCGAGCCGGCCGCAGAGCGTCGACTCGAACGGGAGCAGCGCCGCGACGAGGCAGGAGTCGCCGAGCAGGTAGACGTCGGCGCCCGCGCGGTCGACTCCATTGCGGTAGCCGCGGCGGTCGGTCTGGAACCGGAACGCGACCGGCGCGGCCGGCAGCCCCCACGCGAGCACCGTGTCCTCGAAGGTCGTCCCGCGGACGTCGAGATGGGGGATCGCCTTCGCGCCGAGCACCGTCTTGCCCGCGCCGCGGATGAGCCGGCGATAGTCGACGAGCCCGACCTGCCCGAAGAGCTCGATCCAGGCGAGCGTCAGGAGCGCGATCGCCGTTCCTTCGACGAGCCGCCGCGCCGTGCGGCGCGACTGTGCGCCGACGAGGAGCACCACGCCGGCCCAGAGGCCCGCCGCGCCGAGCAGCGCGGTGTGCAGCCGCCACAATCCGGCGATGCGCCGCTGCGTGTCGCTGCGGTCGATGTCGAAGGCGAGCAGCGCCGCGGTCGCGACGAGCAGCGCCGCCGCCGCGACCCTCCGCCGCGTGCTCGCCCCGGGCTCGACCACTAGTGGAGCGTGTAGACGAAGGGGACCGCGTCGCGGTCGCCGAG
This sequence comes from Planctomycetota bacterium, assembly GCA_036732755.1. Taxonomy (GTDB): domain Bacteria; phylum Planctomycetota; class B15-G4; order B15-G4; family SIAN01; genus DASRRB01. Next base: position 15,994 of record DAINBU010000008.1, on the reverse strand, counting down.
CAGCACGAGCGCGGCGACGATCAGCACGGCGAGCACGAACGGGAGGAGCCAGAAGCGGCGGCTGCGGCCGAGGAGCTCGCGGAACCGACGCGCGAGCGGCCGTCGGCGCGGTTCGCTCGAGAGGTCGAACTCGTTCCGTTCGGCGTCCATCGCGGTCGAGTGTACTTCGAACCTGTCCGAGTGTTCGGGCGTCGGTCGAGGCACGTGCGAGGGGCAGGAGAGAGAGGAGGGACGTCGAGGGTGGGGGTGAAGAGGCCGCGGGGAGCAAGGCTTCGTGGCGGATCGGGGTGCCCTCGGCCGCCCAAATCATCTGGACGGTGGCGGCCTCGGCTGACTGCGCGGCCTATGGGACCGTGGTCCTCATCTGAATGGTGGCCGACGGCCGCTAGAGCCCCTCTCGCCACGAAGCCTTCTCCCCGCGTCCTCTTCGCCAACGTCCTCGAACGACGTCCCACATCGTTGCTGCGCCTGCGGACGTGGATCGGCGCCAGCAGGATCGACCACGAGGGGCGGCCGATCGGTTGCACGTCCGCGCTCGAATGCGAGAGGTAGCGTCGCCCCGTCCTTGCGGGAGGCCGTCGGTCATCTCGCTGCGACACGACGTGGCTGTGAGGACCGTCGTGAGAGCCTCGATCCGTCGCGAATGCGGCTCGTCGCGACGCATCGGTGGTCGACGTCGAGTGAAACGTCTCATTGCCGTAGGCGAGCAGTCGTTTTCGGTGCGGACTTGCTCTCGCGAGCCATCCCTTTGGAGCCGACCGGGCCTCGCTTCGAGCATGCGTGGAGAGTTCTTCGTCCGAGGGCGGCCCTCATCGAAACGAGGTCTTCTCCCGCGGCCTCTTCACCCCCGCACTCGACGTCCGTTCCTTCCCTCCTGCCCCCGCCCTCGCACGACATCGAACTCACCGTCGACCTCTCGAACGACGCCTAGTCCGGCCGGCGGAGCCGCAGCAGCGTCACGTCGATCGCGTGCTTCATCGGCGGCAGGATCTCGGCGGCGAGGAACTCGAGGCCGTGGCGCTGCGCGAGGTCGGGGAAGCGGCGCGCGTGCGGGCGGTTGGGGTCGGTGATCCACGCCTGCGCGCCCGGCTTCAGGTGGCGCGCGAGGAAGTCGGCGATGGCCGGCGCGTTGCGCTCCTCGTAGAGGACGTCGGCGCCGAGGATGCGGTCGAAGGGACCCATCTTCGGCGGCTTGCGCCAGTCGGCGGCGACGAAGTCGAAGCGCGCGATCGGCAGCTCCTGGCGCAGCGCGCTCGCCTCGACGATCTCGAGCGCGCGCGGCTCCCAGTCCATGAAGGTGACGCGCGCGCCGCGCCGCGCGGCCGCGAAGCCACACGCGCCGAGCCCGCAGCCGAGGTCGAGGACGTCGAGCGGCGCGCCGCAGGCGGCGAGCGGCGGATCGGCGAGGAGGCGCGCGACCAGCGACTCGGCGGAGGGCCAGATCGCGCCGAAGTAGGGCATGCGCTCGTCGTGCGCGTAGTACTCGACCTCGGTGATCTGGTCGAGCAGCACGTCGGGGTCGCAGAGGACCCATAGTCCGAGCGAACGACCGTCGGCCGCGGGCGCGAGCTCGCGCCACTCGAGCTCGAGGCCGGCGACCAGCAGCCGCTCGCGCGCGCCCTCGCGCGGGCCGTCGGCGTCGCGCGTGCCGTCGCTCACCGGGTGAGGGGGTCCTTCGCCTCGGGGTCGAGGCCGAGCGTCTTGATCGCCTTGGCGACCTCGCCCGGCTTCACCTGCCCCTCCTTGGAGAGCTGCCAGAGCGCCGCGGCGGCGACGTGCTCGGCGTCGATCTCGAAGAAGCGGCGCAGCGACTTGCGGTCGTCGCTGCGGCCGAAGCCGTCGGCGCCGAGCGCGTGCATGCCCTGCGGGATCCACGGAGCGATCAAGTGCGGCAGCGCCTTCATGAAGTCGCTGCTCGCGACGACCGGGAAGTACTCGCCCTGGAACTGCTGCGTGACCCAGGGGACGCGCATCGGCGCTTCGGGGTGGAGCATGTTCCAGCGCTCGCACGAAAGCGCGTCGCGCCGCAGCTCCTTCCAGCTCGTCACGCTCCAGACGTCGGCGGAGACGCCGAACTTCTCCTGCAGCAGGTCGGCGGCGCGGATCACCTCGCGCAGGATCGTGCCCGCGCCGAGCAGGTGGACGCGCTTCTTGCTCTTCGCGTCGCCGCGCCGCAGCCGGTACATGCCCTTCGTGATCCCCGCGGCGACGTCGGGGCCCTCCGGCATCGCCGGCATCTCGTACGCCTCGTTGTAGAGCGTGACGTAGTAGAGGACGTCCTCGTTCTGCTGGTACATGCGGCGCACGCCGTCCTGCAGGATGACGGCGACCTCGTAGGCGAAGGCGGGGTCGTACGTGACGAGGTTGGGGACCGGCAGCGCGAGCAGGTGGCTGTGGCCGTCCTCGTGCTGCAGCCCTTCGCCGTTCAGCGTCGTGCGGCCCGACGTCGCGCCGAACAGGAAGCCGCGCGCGCGCATGTCGGCCGCCTGCCAGATCAGGTCGCCGACTCTCTGGAAGCCGAACATCGAATAGAAGATGAAGAGCGGGATCATCGGCTCGCCGTGCGTCGCGTACGACGTGCCGGCCGCGATGAACGAGGCGAGCGAGCCGGCCTCGTTGATCCCCTCCTCGAGGATCTGCCCCTCCTTCGCCTCCTTGTAGTAGAGGAGGAGGTGCGAATCGACCGGCTGGTAGAGCTGGCCGAGCGACGAGTAGATCGCGCACTGCCGGAAGAGCGCCTCCATCCCGAACGTGCGCGCCTCGTCGGGGACGATCGGCACGAGCCGCTTGCCGACGCCGGGGTGCTTCAGCAGCGACGCGAGCATGCGCACGTAGGCCATCGTCGTGCTGGCCGACTGCGTCCCGCTGCCGCCGAGGAAGTCCTTGAAGAAGTCGAGCTTCGGCACGTCGAGCGGCTTGCTGACGACGACGCGGTTGGGGATCGAGCCGCCGAGCGCGGCGCGGCGCTCCCGCAGGTAGCGGATCTCCTCGCTCTTCTCGTCGGGGACGTAGAGCGGCGCCTCGTGCAGCTGGTCGTCGCGCACCGGGATGTCGAAGCGGTCCCGGAAGTCGCGCATCTCGTCGTCGTTGAGCTTCTTCTGCTGGTGCGTCGTGTTGCGCCCTTCGCCGGCCTCGCCCATCCCGTAGCCCTTCACCGTCTTGGCGAGGATCACGGTCGGCCGCCCCTCGTGCTCGGTGGCGGCGAGGTAGGCGGCGTAGACCTTCTCCGGGTCGTGGCCGCCGCGGCCGAGCTTGCGGATCTGCTCGTCGCTCAGGTGCTCGACCAGCTTGAGCGTCTCGGGGTAGGCGCCGAAGAAGTCCTTGCGGGTGAAGGCGCCCGGCTCGACCACGTACTTCTGGTACTGGCCGTCGACCACCTCGCCCATGCGCTTGACGAGCAGGCCGGTGTCGTCGGCGGCGAGCAGCGGTTCCCAGTCGGCGCCCCACAAGAGCTTGATGACGTTCCAGCCGGCGCCGCGGAAGGCCGCCTCGAGCTCCTGGATGATCTTCCCGTTGCCGCGCACCGGTCCGTCGAGCCGCTGCAGGTTGCAGTTGACGATCCAGGTGAGGTTGTCGAGCCGCTCGCGCGACGCGAGCGTGATGGCGCCGAGCGACTCGGGCTCGTCCATCTCGCCGTCGCCGAGGAAGGCCCAGACGCGGCTCTTGCTGGTGTCCGCCATGCCGCGGTGGAGGAGGTAGCGGTTGAAGCGGGCCTGGTAGATCGAGCAGAGCGGCGAGAGGCCCATCGAGACCGACGGGAACTGCCAGAAGTCGGGCATCAGCCACGGATGGGGATAGGAGGAGAGGCCGCCGCCGGACGCGAGCTCGCGCCGGAAGTTCTCGCACTGCTGCTTCGAGAGGCGTCCTTCGAGGAGAGCCCGCGCATAGACGCCGGGCGACGCGTGGCCCTGCAGGAAGACCTGGTCGCCGATCTGGCTCGCGGCGCCGCCGCCCTTGGCGCCGCGGCCCTCTTCGACGCGCCCTTTGAAGAACCAGTTGAAGCCGACCTCGAACAGCGTCGCGGCCGAGGCGAAGGTCGAGATGTGGCCGCCGATCCCCTCGCTCTTGCGGTTGGCCCGCACCACCATCGCCATCGCGTTCCAGCGGATGATGCTCTTGATGCGCCGCTCGATGCGGCGGTCGCCGGGGTACTTCGGCTGCAGGTCGCGCGGGATCGTGTTGACGTAGGGCGTGTTGAGGGGCGACGGGATCTCGACGCCCGAGCGCGCCGCGTGGTCGAGCAGGCGGCCGACCAGGAACTCCGCGCGACCCCTCCCGTTGACGTGCAGCACGCCGTCCAGCGATTCGGCCCACTCCTGCGTCTCGATCGGATCGGGATCCTGGGTCATGGGTCGCTGCGTCACCGGTGGTCTCGAATGGGGTCGGCCGTCGTCGCGCGCCCCGAGGTCCGGAAGGATTTCCGTTACCGCCTCCGCGGACGCCGGCCATGGAAGTCGAGCTATTGTAACGGGTTCGTTTTGTCGCGATGTCCGGCCCGAACGACGGAGCCCCGCCGATGCCGCAGCGCCTGGGTCTCGCACCGATCGCCTCCGTGTTCCTCCTGACGGCCGCGGCGGCCTGCTCGGGCGGCGGGGGATCCTCGAGCCAGGCGGTGAACCCGCAGGTCGTGGAGTCGTCGGCGATGGTCGACGATCCCGCGCGCGCGCGCGTCTACGTCGCGGACGTGAGCCACCAGCGGCTGGTCGTGTTCGACGCGGCGACGGCGGCGTTCCTCGACGCCGCCAATTTCGGCTCCCGGCCCGAGGGGATCGCGCGCGACGACGACGGCGAGCGCGTCTTCGTCTCGCTGCCCGACCGCAGGCGCGTCGAGGTGCTCGACGCCGCGACGCTCACGCTGCAGAAGGAGTTCGCCCTCAACTCGGCGATGCACGACCTGTCGTGGCGCGACGCCGGCCGCCTGGTCGTCGCGACCGACGTCGGACTGCTCCTGATCGACGTCGACAACCTGACCGGCCGGACGATCATCGCCGACGCCGGACCCGACGCGCGCATCGTGCACGACGCGGCGCACGAGCGCGTCTGGTGCGCGTTCACGCGCGGCAGCGACCTCGTGGTCGCGACGGTGAGCCCCGACGTGCTCGGCGATGTGCTGGTGGAGTCGGTGATCGCCTCGAATCTCGACGTGCCGATCGGGATCGCGCTCTCGTTCGACGGCACGCAGCTCTTCATCGGGTCGGCCTTCTCGTCGGCGCTCTTCGTGGTCGATTCGGCGACGCTCGCGCTCACGCAGACGGTGCCGGTGCTGCCGAAGCTCACGTCGATGACGGTGAACCGGACGGTCACGCGCCTCTACGCGTCGCCGGGCGACGCGACCGCGCAGGAGATCCCGCTCGACACCTTCACCGGTGGCGCGCAGCTTTCCGCGCCGGCCGAGGTCGTCCCCAACGGCACGGTCGTCGACGCGACCGGCGCGAGCCTCGTGGTCCACCTCGCCGACTCGACCATCGACACGATCCGGCCGTTCGAGGACCGCCTGGTCGGCGCGCCGATCCTGGTCACCGACCAGACCTACACCCTCACGGTGATCGGCTCGCCCAGCCAGCCCTTCACGCTCGCCGCGGCCGCGGCGCCGGGCTTCCTCGAGTACGGGCCGGCGAACGCCGATCCGCGCCGCTTCCTCGACATGGACATCGCGACGTTCCAGCCGCTCTTCAACAGCGTGCTCGACGCGAACGGCGAGTTCACCTTCACGACCGTGATCAGCTCGGGCGCGGGCCTCGCCGGCGCGTCGTTCCTGATGCAGGCGATCGTGGTCGACCCGAACACGGGCCAGCCGGGCGACCCGACCAACGTGATGGCACTGCGCGTCGTCAATCCATAGGCCGCAGGCGCGGTCGCGCGCCGCTCGCGCCGCGCGGCCGGGCAGGACTCCGGCGCGCTGCTAATCTGCCGCGCCTCGGAGAACCACCATGGCCGAAGCCGTCATCGTCAGCGCCGTCCGCACGCCGATCGGGAAGTTCATGGGGGCGTTGTCGTCGCTGCGCGCCGCCGAGCTCGGCGCGATCGCGATCCGCGAGGCGGTCGCGCGCGCCGGCATCGAGGCCGCCGCGGTCGACGAGGTGATCATGGGCCACGTGCTCACGGCCGGCTGCGGCCAGAACCCGGCGCGGCAGGCGGCGCGCGGCGCGGGCCTCTCCGATTCGATTGGTTCCTTCACCGTGAACAAGGTGTGCGGCTCGGGGCTCAAGGCGGTGATGCTCGCCGCGCAGGCGATCCGCGCCGGCGACGCCGAGGTGGTCGTCGCGGGCGGCCAGGAGAGCATGTCGCGCGCGCCCTACCTGCTGCCGGAAGCGCGGGAAGGCGTCCGGCTCGGCCACGGCAAACTGCTCGACGCGATGATCCAGGACGGGCTCTGGGACATCTACAACGACTTCCACATGGGGATGACGGCCGAGCTCGTGGCCGACAAGTACAAGATCGCGCGCGACGCGCAGGACGAGTTCGCGGTCGGCTCGCACAAGAAGGCGGCGGCGGCCGCCGCGGCCGGGAAGTTCAAGGACGAGATCGTCGCGGTGAAGGTCGCGCAGCCGAAGGGCGACCCGATCACCGTCGCGGCCGACGAGGGGCCGCGCGCCGACAGCGACCTCGCGAAGCTCTCCAAGCTGAAGCCCGCCTTCAAGCGCGAGGGCGGGACGGTCACCGCCGGCAACGCCTCGACGATCAACGACGGCGCCTCTGCGCTGGTCGTGATGTCGGAGAAGCGCGCGCAGCAGCTCGGCTGCAAGCCGCTCGCGCGCATCCGCGGCTACGCCACCGGCGGCATGGCGCCCGAGTGGGTCATGATGGCGCCGGTCGAGGCGGTGAAGCGGCTCCACGCGAAGATCGGCACGAAGCCCGACACCTTCGAGCTCGTCGAGCTGAACGAGGCGTTCGCCGTGCAGGCGATGGCCGTCACCAAGGAGTGCGGCTTCGATCCGGCGCGCGTCAATGTGAACGGCGGCGCGGTGGCGCTCGGCCACCCGATCGGCGCCTCCGGTGCCCGGGTCCTGACGACGCTTCTCCACGCCATGAAGGCGCAGGACAAGAAGCAGGGGCTCGCGTCGCTCTGCCTCGGCGGCGGCAATGGGGTCGCCCTGGCGGTCGAGCGCTGAGCCCTCGCAAGCTGAATCGTCGGACGCGGAGAGGACGTCGCACGTGAGCGAGATCCGGAACGTCGGAATCGTCGGCGCGGGGACGATGGGGAACGGCATCGCGCAGGTCTTCGCGCACGCCGGGATCCCGGTCATCATGGTCGACGTCGACGCGGCGTCGCTCGAGCGCGGGCTCGCGGCGATCCAGGCGAGCCTGCAGCGCATGGTGAAGAAGGGGACGCTCGCGGCGCCCGACGCCGCCGCCGTCGCCGCGCGCGTGAAGCCGAGCCCGCGCCTGCTCGACGCCGTCGACGCCGACCTCGTGGTCGAGGCGGTGCCGGAGAGCTTCGAGCTCAAGGCCGACGTCTTCAGGAAGCTCGCCGAGGCGACCGTGAAGTCGACCATCCTCGCGAGCAACACGTCGTCGATCTCGATCACGCGCCTCGCCGCGCAGACCGACCGTCCGGCGAAGGTGATCGGCATGCACTTCATGAACCCGGTGCCGGTCATGAAGCTGGTCGAGGTCGTGCGCGGCCAGCTGACCTCCGACGAGACGCTCGCCGTCGTCGTCGAAGCGACGAAGCGGCTCGGCAAGACTCCGGTCGTCGTGAACGACTACCCCGGCTTCGTCAGCAATCGCGTGCTGATGCCGATGATCAACGAGGCGGTCTTCTGCCTGATGGAGGGCGTCGCCGAGAAGGAGGCGATCGACCAGATCATGCAGCTCGGGATGGCGCACCCGATGGGACCGCTCGCGCTCGCCGACCTGATCGGGCTCGACACCTGCCTCTTCATCCTCGACGTGCTGCACCGCGACCTCGGCGACGACAAGTACCGCGCCTGCCCGTTGCTGCGCCGCATGGTGGCGGCGGGCCTGCACGGCCGGAAGAGCGGGCGCGGCTTCTACGACTACGCGCCCGCTGGCGGGACTGGCGGCGGGACCGGCGGCGCCGCCAAGGCGTGACGAGCGGAGGGGCTGCGCACCTTCGGGGCGAGCGGCCGTCGCGTCCGTCGTCGAGGGGCCGTCGCATGGCGCTCGGGATCGTCGTCGCGTGCGCCGTCCTCGCGGCGCTCGTCGTCTACATGGTGCAGCCGGGGTCCGCGCGACCCGGCTCGCGTCCCGGCGTCGAGGTCGATCGCGCCCGGCTCGAGGCGCACGTGCGGCAGCTCTCCGAAAAGCTCGCCCCGCGCGATCACTCCCACGTTGCGAACCTCGAGCGCGTGGCCGACTACGTCCGCGCCGAATTCAGCGCGGCCGGCGCCGCGACGAGCGACCAGGCCTTCACCGCCGACGGTCGGACCTATCGGAACGTGCGCGCGTTCGTCGGCCCTCCGTGTCTCCCTGACGGCGAGCGCGTCGTCGTCGGCGCGCACTACGACACCTGCGGCGCGCTGCCGGGCGCCGACGACAATGCGAGCGGCGTCGCCGGACTGATCGAGCTCGCGCGCGCGCTCCAGGCCGCGCCGCCCGCGCTCCCCGTCGAGCTCGTCGCCTTCGCGCTGGAGGAGCCGCCGCACTTCCGCAAGCCCGACATGGGTAGCGCCGTCCATGCGCGCTCGCTGCGCCGCGACGGCGCGCGCGTCCGCGCGATGATCTCGCTCGAGATGATCGGCTGCTTCCGCGACGAGCCCGGCAGCCAGTCGTATCCGGCGCCGCTGCTGGGCGCGATCTATCCGCGGCGAGGCGACTTCATCGCGGTGGTCGCGTGCCTGGGGCAGGCGGCGCTGACGCGGCGGATCAAGCGCGCGATGGCCGAGGCGTCGCCGCTGCCGGTCTGGTCGATCAACGCGCCGCGGTGGATCCCCGGCATCGACTTCTCCGACCACCTCAACTACTGGGACGCCGGCTTCGACGCCGTGATGGTCACCGACACCGCCTTCTGCCGGAACGTCCACTACCACGAGTCGGGCGACACCGCCGACCGCCTCGATTTCGGCCGCATGGCCGACGTGGTGCGCGGCGTCCATGCTTCGATCGTCGACCTCGCGCGCTGACGGGCGCCGGTCCCCGATCAAGTGCGGCCCGGCGCGGTGCCGACAAGCCGGGGCGGGTCTGCGCCGAGGAGGTACGCCCATGGTCCGTTCCCCGTCCGGACTTCTCGCCGGCGTCCTGTCGCTCGCCGCCGCCGCCTGCACGAAGCACGAGACGACCCGCGAGCCGCACGGCCGCTTCACTCTGGTGTCGGAGTCGTGGATGGTGCCCGGCCCGTGCCCGAAGCGCGAGTACCGGCACGAACTCGTCGCGCCCGACGGCCGGGTCGTGCTCGAGCACGCGGAGTCGCTCGGCGCGACGCGCGACGGCGCGTGGAGCCTCTGGCGCGGCGGCGCGCATTACACGCTCTTCGCCGTCGACCACCGCGTCGATTCCATCCGCGAGCTGCCGAGCGCCGAGATCACTTCGCCCGACTGGTTCCGGCCCGGGACGCAGCAGCTCGTGCTGCAGAGCATCCAGGGCAGCGGCGACGACGTCGTCCTCACCGACCTCGCCGACCCCGTCTACAACCGGACCACGCTCTGCCACACGACGGGCCACGTCCAGCGGCTCGCCTGGTCGCCCGACGGGAGCAGCCTGCTCTTCGAGGAGTGGGTGGAGGGGAAGGCGGCGAAGAACGCGGCGCCGGAAGGCGACCGGGTCACGCGCGTGGCCTGGGTCGCCGGCAAGCCGCGCAGCGAGCCGCTCTGGACGACGCCGGCCGACGTCTTTTCTCTGCAGTGGTCGGCGAGCAGCGCGTCGGTCGCGCTGCTCGAGGACCGCGGGCCGGACCACCCGGCACGCATCCGCCTGCTGCACGTCCGCCGCTTCGATCCGCCCGACGTCGTCGCGATCGAGGAGCTCGCCCGCCAGCCGACCGACGTCCGCGTCGAATGGGACGGCGACGTGCCGCGCCTGCGTCGCTGAACCGCCCGTTCCCGTTCTGCGCGCGGAGGACCCGCCGCACTGTGGTAATGGTGTCGCCCGCGTTTCCGCCGGCCGCCTCCGGGCGAGCGGCCTCGCCCGGGGATCTGGACGATGGACTTCGAGCTCTCGGAAGAGCAGCAGCTCCTGCAGCAGACCGTCCGCGACTACGTGGCCGAGCACGTCGCGCCGGTCGCCGCGCAGCTCGACGAGAGCGAGTCGTTCCCGGTCGGGCCGATGAAGAAGGCGGCGGAGCTCGGGCTGCTCGCGGTCACGATCCCCGAGGCGTACGGCGGGACGGCGATGGGGAACGTCGCCGCGTCGATCATCGTCGAGGAGGTCTCGCGCGTCTGCCCGTCCACCGGAGTGACGATCAGCGTGCACAACTCGCTGGTCTGCACGCCGCTCGCGAAGTGGGGGAGCGAGGACATCCAGCGCCGCTTCCTGCCGCGCCTCGCGACCGGCGAGCTGCTCGGCGCCTACTGCCTCTCCGAGGCGGAGGCGGGCACCGACGCCGCCAACCAGCAGACGCGCGCCGTCAAGAAGGGCGACCGCTGGGTACTGAACGGCGCCAAGATGTGGATCACGTCGGGCACGCACGCCGGCCTCTTCATCGTCTTCGCGCGCACCTCGACGCCGGCCGACGGCGCGCACCGGTCGCGCGGCATCACCTGCTTCGTCGTCGAGAAGGGGACGAAAGGGCTGTCGGTCGGGAAGAAGGAGGACAAGCTCGGCATCCGGGCGTCGTCCACGACCGAGATCCTGCTCCAGGAGTGCGAGGTGCCGGCGGAGAACGTGGTCGGCACGGTCGACAAGGGCTTCCACGTCGCGATGGACACGCTCGACGGCGGCCGCATCGGCATCGCGAGCCAGGCGCTCGGCATCACGCAGGGCTGCCTCGACGCGTCGCTCAAGTACAGCAAGGAGCGCCGCCAGTTCAGCCGCCCGATCGCCGACTTCCAGGCGGTGCAGTGGAAGCTCGCCGACATGGCGACGCAGCTCGAGGCGGCGCGGTTGCTCACGCGGCGCGCGGCGCTGCTGCGCGACGAGGGCAAGCCGTGCGCGAAGGAGGCGGCGATGGCGAAGCTGTTCGCCTCGCGCCTCTCCAACCAGGCGGCCGACGACGCGGTGCAGATCCACGGCTCGGCCGGCTACTCGCGCGAGTACATCGTCGAGCGCCTCTTCCGCGACGCCCGCATCACCGAGATCTACGAGGGGACGACCGAGGCGCAGCGGATGGTCATCGCGCGCCATTTGCTCGAGTGATCCGCGCGCGCGCCGGGAAGCGTCCCGTCGGGCGCAGGGCGGTCCCCGGGGGCTCGGCTACAGGTTCGCCCCCGCGGAACGCCGATGAGCGACGCGTGATCCTCTCTCCGAAGCTCCCGACGCCGAGAACAGCACGATGAATTCCCCGCCCGCCCCCCGTGGTGCCTCCGAAGCGGAAGCGCGCGACGTCGCCGAGTCGGCGCGCGAGCAGGCGTGGGAGAAGCCGAGCTTCTGCAAGGAGCTCTTCCTCGGCCGCCTCCGGATGGACCTGATCGACCCGTTCCCGGAGCAGCCGGCCGCCGACCAGGCCGAGTGCGGCGCTTTCCTCGCCAAGCTGGCGAAATTCCTCGCCGAGAAGGTCGACGCCGACCGGATCGATCGCGAGGGCGAGATCCCGCCCGACGTCATCGACGGCCTGCGCGAGCTCGGCGCCTTCGGCATCACCATCCCGCGCGAGTACGGCGGGCTCGGCCTCTCCAAGATGTCTTACAACCGCGCGATCGAGATGGTCGCCGCGCACTGCGCCAGCACCGCGACGCTCCTCTCCGCGCACCAGTCGATCGGCGTCCCGCAGCCGCTCAAGCTGTTCGGGACCGACGAGCAGAAGAAGCGGTACCTGCCGCGCCTGGCGCGCGGCGCCATCTCCGCCTTCGCGCTGACCGAGCCCGCCGCCGGCTCCGATCCGGCCAACATGACGACGCGCGCCGAGCTCTCCGCCGACGGCAAGGAGTGGATCCTGAACGGCGAGAAGCTCTGGTGCACCAACGGCACCATCGCCGAGCTGCTGGTCGTGATGGCGCAGACGCCGCCGAAGACGGTCGCGCTGCCCGACGGCTCGTCCAAGACGAAGAAGCAGATCTCCGCCTTCATCGTCGAGAGCACGATGCCGGGCGTCGAGGTGGTCCACCGCTGCCGCTTCATGGGGCTGCGCGGCATCTACAACGGGCTGCTCCGCTTCAAGAACGTCCGCGTCCCGCGCGAGAACCTGCTGTGGGGCGAGGGGCAGGGGCTGAAGCTCGCGCTCATCACGCTGAACACGGGGCGCCTCACGCTGCCGAGCTGCTGCGTCGGCGGCGTGAAGCAGGCGCTCTCGATCGCGCGCCGCTTCGCGGCCGAGCGCTTCCAGTGGGGCGCGACGATCGGCAAGCACGACGAGATCGCCGGCAAGATCGCCGACCTCGCGAGCACGCTCTTCGCGATGCAGGCGCTCGCCGACCTCGGCTGCCTGCTCGTGGATCAGGGCGGCCACGACGTCCGCCTCGAGGCGGCCATCGCCAAGCTCTTCAACTCCGAGGCGGGCTGGCGCCTGGTGAACGACGCCTACCAGATCCGCGGCGGCCGCGGCTTCGAGACCCAAGAATCGCTCGCCGCGCGCGGCGAGATCCCGTATCCGATCGAGCGCATGGTCCGCGACTTCCGCATCAACACGGTGGTCGAGGGGTCGTCGCAGATCATGCACCTCTTCATCGCAAGAGAGGCCCTGGACGCGCACGTCACCGTCGCGGGCGCGCTGCTCGACCCGAAGTCGCCGTTCGCGGCGAAGTGGAAGAGCTTCAAGGCCGCCGCCGCCTTCTATGCGACGTGGTACCCGAAGCTCCTCGTCGGCCGCGGCACGAGCCCGTTCTCGTTCGGCGAGTACGGCCGCCTCGCCGGCCACGTGCGCTTCGTCGAGCGCGCCGCGCGCCGGCTCGCGCGCGCGATCTTCGCCGCCATGATGCTGCAGCGCGCGAAGCTCGAGCGGCGCCAGCGGCTGCTGGCACGCATCGTCGACCTCGGCTCCGAGCTGACGGCGATGGCGGCCGCCTGCGCGCGGGCGCGCACGCTCGCGCGCGGACCCGCGCGCGACGACAAGCCGGTGGCGATGGCCGACGCCTTCTGCCGCGCCGCACGCCGCCGCGTGGCCGAGCTCTTCCGCGGCCTCCGCAGCAACGACGACGTGCGCACCTGGAAGCTCGCGCAGTCGGTCGTCGCGGGCGAGCACGCCTGGCTCGAGCGCGGCATCCTCGACTTCCACGACCTGCACGCGCCGGCCGGCTCGCCGCCGGAGCAACCGGTCGCCCCGCAGGAGCGGCGCGAGCCGACGACCGCCGGCCGCTGAAACGCGCTCCGCGCCGTTTTTTGCAACTCCGAAGGGGGCGCGCGCCCCGGCACGCGCCGCCGACGCGGTTCGTACGACCTGTCACGGAGTCGCCCATGCTTCATCGCCGGCTCGCCCTCGAGACGTCCGTCGCGTTCCTCGCCCTCCTCGCCGCGTGCCGGGTCGATCCGCGCGCCGGCATGTACTTCTCGCCGTCCGACGCGGCGCGGCCGGAGTGGACGCCGCCTCCGCCGCGGCCGCAGGTCGTGCTCCCGCCGCAGGAGACGCCGCCGCCTCCTCCGCAGGAAGCGCCACCGCAGGAGCCGCCGAAGCCGGAGGCCCCGCCGCAGGAGCCGCCCAAGCCGGCCGCCGAGACGCCGCCGCTCGATCCGGTCGACGAGGCGCGCGCCCGCAACGAGATCGCGTTCGAGAACGACTACCTCCGCATGAAGGAGCGGCTGATCCCGCAGCAGCTCGGCCGCTGGCTCGCGATCGTCGACGGGCGCCTCCTGCCGTCGGACGACCGCGGCCGCCCCTCGCCGACCGAGAAGATGGCCGACAGCCTCGCCGTCGCCGACGGCGTGAACGCGAACCCGCTCCACCGCTTCGTGTTCCAGATCGGCGAGGAGGGCGACGTGCTCTACGCCGACTCGTCGCGCACGGCGCGCAGCGCGGTCGGCTCGGCGCTGCGCTCGGCGCTCAACGTCACGGCGGGCTTCGACGCGCGCTCCGGCGAGCTCACCTGGACGCGCGGCGCGAAGTCGCGCCGCTTCGCGCTCGACCATGAACGCTTCCCGCTGATGCTCTCCGACCCGCTGCAGCGCAACTCGATGGCGACCAACGTGGTCGACAGCTCCGGCTTCGGCGGCTTCGTCGTGCTCGAGGCGGTGAACGCGGCGCTGCTCGACGGGGCGCGTTTCGAGATCCCCGGCCACGTGCTGCTCAAGACGGGCGGCGGGATGCAGGAGTTGCGGCGCATGCGCGTGCGCGTCACCATCCCCGAGCTCGACGTCGACGTCACGGTGCCGGCCGCCGCCTGGCCGCGCTGAACCGCGCCTTCGCTATCGTCGCCGCTCCCGTTCTCCGAGGGACCAGGAGCCACGCGATGTCGAAGGAACGCCCCGACCACCACGACGCCCAGCTCGCCTTCCAGCTCTACGACTTCCGCCGTGAGGCGGCGATGCGGAAGGCCCGCGAGCTCATGCTCGCGTTCCAGCCGAAGTCGTGGGAGGAGCTGTTCGCGGTCACGAAATTCGACCACGCGCTGAACCAGGCGTGGCGGCAGGTGGGCTCGTACTGGGAGATGGTCTACGCGACGGTGAAGCACGGCATCGTGCACCCCGAGTACTTCATGGAGACCGTCGGCGAGGGGCTCATCCTCTACGTGAAGGTCGAGCCGTACCTCGCGCGCTACCGCCAGGAGATCAGCCAGCTCGCGTTCGTGAACGCCGAGTGGGTGGCGACGAACACCGACCGCGGTCGCAAGGTCGTCGAGCTGTTCCGCAAGCGCTTCGGGATCGCGCCGCCGGCGAAGTGACGGCGGCGGCGGGGGAGGGCGCCGGATGGTCGAGCTCGCGAAGAAGCGCTGCGTCGCGTGCGAAGGCGGACTGCCGAAGGTTTCCGGCCGCGAGCTCGCCGCGCTGCGCCGCGAGCTCGACCGGAGCTGGGAGGTCGCGGGCGGGAAGAAGTTGCGCCGCGCCTTCGCGTTCGACGACTTCGCCGGAGCGCTGCGCTTCGCGAACGAGATCGGCGCCCTCGCGGAGCAGGAGTGGCACCACCCCGACCTCGAGCTCGGCTGGGGCCGCGTCGTCGTCTCGATCCACACCCACGCGGTGGGCGGGCTCACGATGAACGACTTCGTCCTCGCCGCGAAGATCGACCGGCTGGTCGCGCGGCGCGGCGGGCGCAAGCCGCGGCGGCGCGCGTGACGCGACTGCTCGCCAGCCTGGCGTTCGCGCTGCTCGGCTGCGCCGGCGCCGGCGCGCCGGCGGAAGCGGAGCCGTGGCGGCCGCTCTTCGACGGGAGCTCGCTCTCCGGCTGGCGCGTCGCCGGCGGCGCGAGC
The DNA here is from genome assembly GCA_036732755.1 of Planctomycetota bacterium. Taxonomy (GTDB): domain Bacteria; phylum Planctomycetota; class B15-G4; order B15-G4; family SIAN01; genus DASRRB01. The sequence goes on along the minus strand of DAINBU010000008.1, from coordinate 602 downwards.
GGTGCGGTCGAGGTCGCCGGCGGCCGTCTCGTGCTGCGTGCGGGCGAGCCGATGACGCTGCTCGCGCTCGAGCCGGCGGTCGCGTCCGCCTTCCCGCGCGACGGCTACGAGATCGAGCTCTACGCGGCGCGCACCGCCGGCACCGACTTCTTCGTCGGCCTCACCTTCCCCGTCGGCGACGGCGGGTTGACGCTGGTCCTCGGCGGGTGGGGCGGCAGCCTGTGCGGCCTCTCCTGCCTCGACGGCCTGGACGCCTCCGCCAACGAGACGAAGTGCTTCCACCGCTTCGACAAGGGCCGCGACTACCGCGTCTCCGTGCGCGTCGTGCGCGGCCGCGTGACCGCGCGCGTCGACGGCCATCCGATCGTCGACCTCGACACGAGCGGGCAGCGTTGCACGCTGCGGCACGAAGTCGAGGCGTGCGCGCCGCTGGGGCTCGCGACGTACCAGACCGAGGCGCGCGTTGCGGGCGTCCGCTGGCGCCGCGTCTGGTAACTGGAGCGGACGTCGAGAACGCGGGTGAAGAGGGCGCGGGGAGCAGGGATTGGTGGTTGAACGCGCGACGGGCGCGGGCGGGTCGAGGGGCGGAGGGGAAAAAGGCT
>DAINBU010000007.1:0-85995 GCA_036732755.1 Planctomycetota bacterium | reverse complement strand
CCTCGACCTTTTTCCCCTCCGCCCTTTCACCACCGTTCCTGACCGTCGCGCGACGCCACGAAGCCGTCTCCCCGCGTCCTCTTCGCCACGTCCTCGAACGACGTCCGACGTCGTTGCTGCGCCACGGGAGATGCACGGCGTACGCACGATCGGGGTCGGGTCGAAACCGGACGCTTGGAGCCACGACACGGTCCTGAACGAGAAGGCGGGCCTCTTGCTTTTTCGCCTTCAAATGCCGGCGCAACGTGAACGGGCGATCGAATGGCCGCGAGCGATGTCGGCCTTCGAGGGTCCTAGTCGACTCGGCACGCGAATGGCCCCGACGCAATGAAGCTCGGTCGAGTCCCGCGATACGTACGACGTCGATCACGGTGCGCGTCGCGGATCCGGTTCATCGTCCGAGGCGCAGCAACGACGTCGGACGTCGTTCGAGGACCGTGCGAAGAGGCCGCGGGGAGCGAGGTTTCCGGTCGTCGCGCGACGGTCTCGAACGGTGCTCAAGGGGCGGAGGAGAAAAAGGTCGAGGGACGGGACCGTGCATGAGGCGGCCGACCACGGTGGTGCTGCGAGTCGTGTCCGTCCCCGCCGAATGCCGAGCGAGCCCCACGGTTCATCTTTTGGATTGGGGCGAGCGTGTCCCGTACATCGAGCCTTTTTCTCCTCCGCCCCTCGACCCGCCCTCGTCCGTCGCGCGTTCAACCACGAAGCCTCGCTCCCCGCAGCCTCTTCACCCGCGCCCTCGACGTCCGCTCCAGTTCCCAAGCCTCAGCGCTCATTGTCGTCGCTCGCGTCCTTCGCGACCTCCTCGATCGCGCGCCTCTGGAAGTCGGGACGTACGCCGCGCGCGGACCAGATCGCGTAGCCGTGCGTCGCCGCGCCGCGGCGCTTGAGCGCGTCGAAGGCGCGGTCGCGCGTCTCGGAGTCGAGCGACGCGCACTGGCGGCGGATCTCGTCGAGCGGCCGCGCCCACGCGTCGTCGCCGAGCGGGTCGAAGCCGAAGCAGCCCGCCACGAAGTCCCACAGCTCGCCGGGGCGGACGGACGCGCCGAAGCCGACGATCGCGAGGTGGACGTCGAAGCCGAAGTCGAGCGCTCTCCGGTCGGCGTCGAGCTGCCACGAGAACGGGTAGGGGTCGTAGCCCGGGTCGGAGTAGCCGGCGTGGCGGATCGCGAGGAGGTCGCGCCCCTCGCGCCGGTACTCGTAGACGTGCAGGAGCGAGACGCCGAACTCGGTGCGCCGCTCGCTCGCGGCCGTGAAGCGGCCGTCGATCAACCCGAGGCTCTCCGCGCGCGACCAGCCGAAGCCGGCCTGCGCGAGCTCGGTCGCGCGCGCGGAGACGGCGAGGCCCGGCCCGATCGAGCCGGTGCAGCCGAAGACCTGCGCGAGGTCGTGCGCACGGTCGCGCCACGCGCCCGCCGTGCATCCGCCCGCGAGCACCGCCGCACCGATCGCGAGCGCGCGGGCCGTCCTCATCGGTAGGCGGGGATGCCGGTGACCGCCTCGCCGAGCGCGAGCGTGTGGATGTCGAAGGTCCCCTCGTAGGTGTTGACCGACTCGAGGTTCACCATGTGGCGCATGGTCTGGTACTCGTCGAGGATCCCGTTCGCGCCGAGGACGTCGCGGCAGGTGCGGGCGATCCGGAGCGCCCAGCCGACGTTGTTGCGCTTCGCCATCGAGACCTGGAAGTGGGTCGCGCTGCCCGCCTCCTTCAGCCGGCCGAGCCGCCACGCCAGCAGCTGCGCCTTCGTGATCTCGGTGATGATCTCGGCGAACTTCGCCTGCACCAACTGGAACGACGCGATCGGCTTGTCGAACTGCACGCGCGACTTCGCGTAGTTCAGCGCCTCGTCGTAGCACGCCATGGCGGCGCCGATCGCCCCCCACACGATGCCGTAACGCGCTTGCGTCAAGCACGAGAGCGGGCCCTTCAACCCCTTCACGCCGGGCAGCCGCGCCGCGTCGGGGACGACGACGTCCTGCAGCACGAGCTCGGAGGTGACCGACGCGCGCAGCGAGAGCTTCCCCTTGGTCTCGGGCGCGCTGAACCCCTTCGCCCCCTTCTCGACCAGGAAGCCCTGCACCCCCTCCTCGGTCTTGGCCCAGACCAGCGCGACGTCGGAGACGCTGCCGTTGGTGATCCACATCTTCGCGCCGTTCAGCACCCAGTCGCCGCCCTTCTTGACGGCGCGCGTCTCCATGGCGCCCGGGTCGGAACCGTGGTCGGGCTCGGTCAGCCCGAAGCAGCCGATCGCCTTGCCCTTGGCGAGCGCCGGCAGCCAGCGCTGCTTCTGCGCCTCCGACCCGTAGGCGTGGATCGGGTACATCACGAGGCTGCCCTGCACCGACGCGAACGAGCGCAGGCCGGAATCGCCGCGCTCGAGCTCCTGCATGATCAGGCCGTAGGCGACGGCGCCGAGCCCGGCGCACTCGTAGCCCGTGAGGCTCGCGCCGAGCAGCCCGAGCTCCGCGACCTCGGGGATCAGCTGCGTCGGGAAGGTCCCCTCGCGGCAGTGGCCGGCGATGACCGGCAGGACGCGCTCGTCGACCCACGTCCGCACCGTGTCGCGGATCATCCGCTCGTCCTCGGTGAGGAGCTCGTCGAGGACGTAGAAGTCGGGGCCCGTGAACTTGCGCATGGCGGTGCGACCTCGGACGCGCGCGGGGACCGGAAAAGAGCGGGGGATGGTAGCCCTGCCGCGCGCGCTTGGAAAGGCGAGCCGGACGCGTCAGCGCGGCGCGGAGCGCGTGCGCGCCCACTCGCGCCACGGCAGCGGACGGCGGCCGAGGTCCTCGCCCGACAGCAGGCGCAGCCCGCAGACCGCGTCGTCGACGATCGGCGGCGCCGGCACCTCCAGCGCGTCGATCAGCGCGTCGACCGCCTTCGCGCTGCCCACCTCGGCCAGCGCGTACGCGGCGGCGAGGCGCGATTCCGACGAGCGGTCGAAGCGGAGCGCGAGCGAGAGCGTCTCCACCGCCTCATCGCGGCCGCTCGCGCCGAGCAGCACGAGCACCGCCTCGCGCAGCGGCTGGCGCGAGTGGCGGACGATCGCGGCGAGCTCCTGCAGCGGCCGCGCGCCGATCCGGTCGAGCCACTCGGCGCGCGTGCCGTCCCACGCCGGGTTGCGCGTCTTCTGCGCGAGCACGCGCGCGGGCGGCAGCTCGATCGGCGGCGGGATCACTTCGGGCTCGAAGGGCCGGCAGTCGGCGCGCGCGTCGAGCGCGAAGACGAACTCGACCGGGATGCGCTCCGTCGGGAGCTTGCCCTCGTCGACGTCCGCCCACGCGTAGGGCTCGTCGTCGAGCGTGTAGGCGTCGAAGAGGCAGTCGGAGACGGCGCGGTTGGCGGCGGCGTCGCGCGCGACGTCGGGATGGACCGCGATCAGGTTGCCCTCGTAGTCGGCGAGGAAGATGCGCTTCTTCGCGCCACCCTCCTCGATCTCGACGAAGCGCGAGCCGAGGAAGACGTAGCCGCGCATCGGCAGCGGCTTCCCGTCGCGCAGGTCGACGAAGAGGTCCTCGAACGGGCGGATCGTCGTCTTCCCGCCCTCCGTCCAGCGCACGTAGATGAAGACGCGCGGCCCCGACGGCGCGACCGTCGTGAACGGCACCTCGAGCCCCGCCTCGAGGTCCTCGGGTTTCGGCATCGGCTCGCGCTCGACGCGGTGGCGCGGCGAGCCGGGCTCGAGCCCGAGCGCGAGGAAGCAGGCGTTGAGCAGGCTCGGCGTGCAGCGGACCATGCCGAACGCCTCGTGCTTGGCCCCCTCGTTCGTGACGAGCGCGTACTCGATCGGGTAGTCGGGCGACTGGCGCAGGCGGAGGATCGCCCCCTTGACGCGCACCTCGCGCCGTTCGCGGTCGAGCTCGATGCCGTCGGCGGCGAGCTGCTTCTCGAACTCGGGGGGGACCTGCAGCGCCGCGGCCGGCGGCGAGTCCTTCTTCGCCGGCTCCTTCGGCGGATCCCGGGCCGGCTCCTTCTTCGGTGCCTGCTCCGCCTTCTTCTTCAGCAGCACCTGGCGCGCCGCCTCGTTGACGCCCACCACCTTCAAGTCCTCGAGCAGCGCGCGCGGCGCCTTGCCGCGCTCGATCGCGCGCCCCTTGATGTCGGCGTAGACGGCGAATTCGACCGGCGCGTCGAGCTTCGTGACGCGGTGGCCGGGGACCGACCGGAAGGAGTGCTCGGCGACGGCGTCGGGGCGCACGCAGATCTCGAGCTGGTTGCCCGGTCCGGGGTCCTCCGCCTCGAGCGCGATGAACCAGAACTCCGACGGAACGCTCGGGCTCGCGGAGAAGGGCAGCTTCACCCACCCCGCCTTGTCCTTCGGGATCGCCGACTGCTGGAAGGGCCAGCGGTAGAGCTCGCGGAAGCGCTCGTCGAGGACGATCGCCCAGAGGTGGCGCTTTTCGGAGAGGTCTTCCTTGCCCTCCTCGACGAGGCGGCGCGCGAGGACCTCGACGCCGCTGATGGTCCACGTGCCGGAGAGCGGGCAGCGGAAGAAGAGGGTCGGCGCGCCGCCGGCCGCCCACGGCTGGAAGGTGCGCGCCGTCGTGCGCTGCTCGCCGTAGCAGACGCGCAGCTGGTAGTCGTCGAGGTAGGGCGCGTCGCCGGCGAGCCCGTTCAGGCGCGCCTCCAGCGGCTCCGCCCCCTCGCCCGTCCACGGCACGCGCGTCTCGAAGGTCGCGACCGGCAGGAGCGGCTTCCCGAGCTCCGCGGTGACGGGCTCGAGCAGCTTCTCCGTCGCGACCGTGACCTGCTCCGTCGAGAGCACGCGCTGGTTGCAGTCGAGGAGGTGCTGCGCGATGCGGGCGCGCCCGAACTTCGCCTCGAAACGGGCGAGCACGTCGAGGACGTGGTCGCGGTCCTGCACCAGCGGATGGTCGGCCGGCAGGTTCTCCAGGCACCCCTTGCGCCCTTTCGCGGCGCCCGGCCAGCGCGGCAGCGTCGCGTCCTTCTTCTCCTCGTCCAGCAGCGCGTCGAGCAGCGGCTGCGAGAAGTGGCGGTCGAGGCCGAGGCGCAGCGCGTTGGGGAGCTCCCACGGCTTCTGGATCCGGCCGAACCACGCCGTCTCCACCACGCCGTCGAGCAGCGTGAGGATCGGGTCGAAGGAACCGGTGGCGTCGAGCACTTCGCTCGGCGTCGCCGCGTAGAGCGTGAGCGCCGCCGTGCCCTGCGTGTAGAGCATCCCGACCGGGTCGGGCCACTCGCGCTCGGCCGCGGTCCGGATGCGCAGCCACATCTGCGAGCGCGCCGGGGGCTTGAGCCCGAGGTCGACGCCGCCGGTGCGCAGCGACGCGCGCAGCGCCCACGCGCCGAGCTTCCAGCGCAGCTCGGTCGGGAACTCCCCCGCCTCGACCCGCATCGCGTCGCCGCTCGGCCCGGGCTCCTGCGCGCGCGCGGCGGCTCCGGTCAGGAGGAATCCGAAGGCGAACGCGAGACGATCGATCCGCAGCATGGTTTCACCGGCTCCCGCACGCGTACGGCACGACCGGGGAAGTGATGGAACGGACCCCGGCGCGCCGTCGGAAGCGGGTCATTCTGCCAAGGGCTGCAGTTCCCGTCGCTCGGCGCGCGCGAGGCAGCGCTGCGCCTCGTCGGTCCGGCCGAGGCGCGTCAGGATCTGCGCGACCTGCCGCCACAGGCGCGGCTCCTCCTTGCGCTTCAGCTCCGCGAGCAGCGACGCGACCGCGTCCGCCGGCCGCCCCGATTGCAGGAGTGCGTCGGCGCGCAGCTGGATCGCCGCGGGATAGCCCGGCCGGAGCGCGAGCGCGCGCTCCGCCGCCGCGAGGGCCGAGGGGGCGTCTCCCTTCCTCAATAAGAGGCGGGCGCGCAGCGCCTCGCCCTGGGGGCCGACCAGCCCCGGGCGCCACGCCGTGGCGTCGGGGGGCTTCTTCGCTCCGCAGCAGCGGTCGACCTGGTGGAGCGCCTCGTCGAGCCGTCCCGCCTCCTCGAGCGCGAGCGCCGCCACATAGTGGTACGCGGGGGCGCCGAGCGCGTCGGGCGGCTCCGCCTCGAGCCGCTGCAGCGCTTCGTCGAGGCGCTTCGCATCGAGCAGCGCCGCGACCGCGATGGCCTGCAGCTCCGACCAATACGGCACGCGCCGCCGCTGCTCCGCCGGCGTCGCGGCGAGCAGCGCGGACGCGCGCTGCGCCGCCGCGAGCGCCTCATCCCTGCGACCGGCGTGGCCGCGCAGGAAGTCGGCGAACTTGAACCAGAGGTAGGGCTCGTCGGGGTGGCGCGCGACCGCCTTGCGGAAGATGCGGACGTTGCGCTCGACCTTGCCCTGCCGCTCGATCGCGTCGGGCGTGTAGCCGGAGTGCCGGATCGTCGAATCGGCGAGGAGGGCGAAGCGGCGCCCCTCGCGCGCCGCGACCCGTTCGAGGTCGGGCAGCACCTGCTCGTGGATCGGGTAGCGGAAGCGGACGTCCGCCGCGTGGCGCCACAGGCGGATCACGTTCGACTCGAGGCCGTCGCCGCGGCCGAGGTCGGAATGGATCGTCACGAACCAGGCGACGTGGTCGGAGCGCGCCAGCAGCTGGCGCAGTCCTTCCGGGTCGGGACACTCGAGCTCCTCGTCGGCGTCGAGCACCAGGATGAAGCGTCCGCGCGCCGCCGCGAGCCCGTGGTTGCGCGCCGCGGCGAAGTCGTCGTCCCAGGGCCGTTCGAGGACGGTCGCGCCGAAGGAGCGGGCGACCGCGACGCTGTCGTCGCGAGACCCGGTGTCGACCACCACGATCTCGTCGGCCAGCGGCCGCGCGCTCGCGAGGCAGCGGCGCAGCGACGCGCCGCCGTCGCGGACGATCATGCAGAGCGAGACGAGCGGCGCCCTCCCCATGCGCCGCCCCGGACAACTCCCATGCCCCGGCCGTCCCGGGGGTTCTTGGGGGGCGCGGCGCCGCGGTCCGAAGGCGGTTCGCGGGAGGCCCGAAATCCCTTCCCCCTTTTTTCCGACTCGCCTCAAGCGACGGGAAGAAAGCGCCCGAAAGGTCTCCTGTCGCGATTTCGGACCTTCAGCGGCTGCACGCCGCCGGGGCCGTCCTGCTCGCGCACCGAAGGAGTGAGCCAATGGGGAAGCACCCCATCGACGATTCCGCCGACGCCGACGCCGACGAGTCGCTCGAGCTCGATTCGCTCGAGGACGCGCCGGTCATCGACATCGCCTCGCTCCCCGACGCGCCGACGGACGACCCGCTCGTCGATGGCGACGACGCCTTCGGCGCGGCCGAGCCCATCGAGGACGAGCTGCTCACCTCCGTCTCCGACGTGCCGATCGTCGAGCCCGTCGCGCCGCGCGAGGGCGGCAGCGCGGCCGGCCTGACGCGCGCGCTCTGGTTCTTCGGCGTCGCCGTGACGGCGCTCGTCGCGCTGCAGACGGTGCAGCTCTTCCTCCATCGCACCCCGTCGGCCCCCGCGGGCGAGCCGGTCGCGACGTACTCCCCGCCCCCCGAGGCGCACGTCGACCGCAACTCCGCCGAGCGGATCGACCAGGTCCTGCTCGAGTCGCGCGTCCACTTCCAGCGCGGCCTCTACGAGGACGTGCGGCGCGTCATCGAGCCGCTCGCCGAGGACCCCAAGCTCCTCGACTCGAACCAGCGCTTCGAGGCCTACCTGCTCCTCGCGAAGGCGCACCGCGCGCTCGGCAACGTCGAGAAGGCGCAGCAGTGGAGCCTCAAGGCGACCGACCAGGAGACCGACCGGCGCGAGCCCGACCAGATCTTCGAGTCGGCCGCGACGCTCTCGGGACAGGGGCGCGACGCCGAGGCGCGCCGCCTCCTCCACCAGCTGCTCGCGCGCGCCGACGCGCTCACCGCCAAGGACCAGCCCTACCGGCTGCAGGCCGCCGTGCGCGTCGCCGACGCGTGGTGGAGCGAGGCGATGCGCTCGGGCGCGTTCGCCCCGCTGCCCGGGCTCGAGCGCTCCGCCGGACCGGCGGCGCACGGCGGAGGAAGTCGATGAACGTGCTGCTCTGCTGCGCGCTGCTCGGCGCGCTCCAGGATGCGAGCGCGCGCGGCGACCGCGTCCCGCCCGGGACGCCGAGCTCCTCCGAGATGCTCGAGGACGAGATCGCGGCGCAGTCGGAGAGCGTCGTCGTCAAGCTCGTCTCGCGCGAGGGCGACCCGCCCGCGTTCGACGTCGTCGCGCACGGCGCGCCGGCCCATGAGGTCCTGGCGCGGCTCGCGCAGGCGGCGGGGCGCGCGCTCAAGCTCGACTCGAGCGACGCGGTCCTGCGCTCGAACGAGCCGGTCGACGTCCACCTCAAGCACCGCTCGCTGCGCGAGGCGGCGCTCTGGATCGCCGGCGCGGCCGGCCTGACCGCCGACCCCGACGCGAACCGCAAGGAGCTGCGCTGCGGCGCCGACGTCCCCGACAAGATCCCGCCCGAGACGCTGCTCTCGCGCGCCATCGACGGCTGGCGCGGCGCGCTGCTCGCCGACCCGCTGCAGCCCGACGCGGCGCGCCTGCGCTTCCAGATCGCCAACGCGCTCTACGAGCTCGGCGACTATGCACGGGCCATCGTCGAGTATTCCGAGCTCGAGAAGAGCGCCCCCACCTTCGGCGACCTCGCCTTCGTCTACTTCCGCTGCGGCTTCGCCTACTCGAAGCTCGGCGACGACAACGCGGCGCAGGCGCAGTGGACGTCGATCGCGTCGATCGCGCCGCGCCACCCGCTGGTCGCCGCCGCCCGCCTCGAGGCGGTGCGCGCGTTCCGGCGCATGTCCCGCGACCCCCACCTCGCCCCCTCCGAGATGGCGGCCGCGGCCGCGCACGCCAACACGATCCTGCGCAGCGTCGTCGAGGCGATGAACGAGGGGCTCTCGCCCTCCGACCTCGTCACGTCGGGCGAGCTGCTCGACGAGGGCGGCGACCACCGCGGCGCCATCAAGGCGATGCAGTGGGCGCTGCAGGCGACGTCGGACGCGGAGCTCGAGCAGCGCGCGCTGCTCGGCCTCGCCCGCGCGCAGTCGGGCTGCGAGGACTGGCCCGGCGTCGTCGCGACCGCCGACCGCTTCGTGCACGCGAAGGGCGACGTCCCGGCGGCGGCCGAGGTCGAGTACCTGCTCGCGCGCGCCCACCACGCGATGGGCGACGACTTCACGGCGCTGCTCGCCGTGGCGCGCGCCCGCGAGCTCAAGCCGGGCAGCGACCTCGCGCTGCGCTGCGACCTGCTCGAGGGGAACATCCACGCCGCGTGCGGCCTCTCGGCGCGTGCGCAGAAGTCGCTGGCGCGCGCCACCGCCGCGGACGATCCCGAGGTGGCGGCGCGGGCGCTCCTGCTCTCCGCCGAGCTGCTCTGCGACGACGGCCAGCTCGAGACGGCGGCGCGGCTGCTCGCGCGCCTCGCCTCGCTCGAGGGGCACGAGACGGAGGGCGCGATCGCGCTCGCCGACATCGCGCTCCGCCAGCGCAACAACGAGCTCTGCCTGCAGCGCGTGAAGGACGCGCTGCCGGTCGCCGACGCCGCGGGCCGCGCGAGGCTGCTCGACATCGCGGCGCAGGCGCTGCGCGACGGCGACTCGATCGATTCGCTGCTCGAGGGGCTGAACGCCAAGCCGGAGACGGACGCTTCCGCGAAGCCGGCGCCCGAGGCGCCGAACAAGCCGGCGGCGGAGCCGGCGAAGCGCCCCGCCGCGGAGCCGGCGAAGCCCTCCGGCGCAGCGGGCGGCGGCCCGAAGGACGAGCGCCGTGACGGCTGAGACGCTCCTCCTCGCCGCCTTCCTGGCGTTCGGCACGAGCCGGCCCGACGACGGGCCCGGCGCGGCCGATCCGCTGAAGGGCCGGGAGCAGCTGCTCGCGCAGCTCTACGAGCTGCAGCGGCGCGTGCGCGCCGGCGAGCTGCCGACCGAGGAGGAGATGAAGCCCGGCCGGGTGACGCGCGAGCGGATCCTGGCCGGCCTCGACGTTCGCCGCGCGAAGCGCCTCGGCGTCGATCCCAAGGCGATCCGCGACCTGCTCGTCCCCGGCTTCGCGCAGGAGCTCGATCTGCTGCTGCGCCGCCAGGAGGCGCACGACCTCGCGCCGGGCGACGACCCCTCCCCGCTCCTCGTGCTGATGCTCGAGGTCGAGCAGCGCATGTTCTCCGCCGCCGACCGCAAGCGGCAGCGCGCCGGCATCAAGAGCCCGCTCGACTCGGGGCCGCTCTCGCGCAAGCTCGAGGCGCCCGCGCCCGCGGCGGGCGGCGAGGCCGGGAGCGAGGGCGCCGCGGCGCCGAACGCCGCGCCGATCGCGATCGACGTCGCCGCGCGCGGCGCGGACCCCAAGTCGGTCGGTCGCGCGCTCTACCGCGCGGGCCGCTGGGCCGACGCGCTCAAGGCGTGGGAGCGCGTCGCGCTCGACGATTCGCAGGCCGACCTCGAGCTGCTCTACACGCACGCCGACGCCCTCTTCCGCGCCGGCCGCCAGGAAGAGGCGCTGAAGGAGTGGGAGCGCCTGGCGACGCGCCAGCCCGACACGAGCTACGGACAGCAGGCCGCCTTCGCCCGCGACATGGCGCGCGCCGTCATGGCCGTCCGCGCCGCGCGCGGCGACGACGAGAAGCCGGTCGAGAGCGCGTCGAAAGACGGCGCGCGCGCGCCGGAGACCGCGAAGCCCGCGACCGACGGGAAGCAGGGCGGCGACGCCAAGGACGGCGCGAAGAAGCCCGGCGGAGGCGGCGCGCCATGACCCCCTCCGTCCCCGCCGCCGCCGCGCCGCTCCCGGAAGCCTCCGCCGACCGCTCGACGCTCGAGCGCAGCTTCGAGGCGTTCACGCAGATCTCGCGCTCGCTCGAGCAGGCGTACGACCGGCTGCGCGAGCAGGCGGCGCGCGTCGACCTCGAGCTCGCCCGTTCGAACAAGACGCTGAACGAGAAGGTCGCCGAGCTCGACGCGACGACGCGCCACCTGAACAGCGTGCTCTGCAGCCTCTCGAGCGCGGTGGTCGTGACCGACCGCGCCGGCCGCGTCACGCTGGTCAACCGCGCCTTCGAGCTGCTGGTCGGCGAGACTTCCGGGGCGCTGATCGGCCGCGCGAAGGCGTCGTTCGTCGATCGCGACGGCCGGCCCGTCTGCGAGCCCGGCCCGTCCGGCGCCGACTGCGTCGCGCTGCCGAGCCGCGAGCTGCGCCTCGACGGCGAGCGGCGCGTCCTGCGCTCGTCGCGCGCGCCGGTGCTCGGGTCGGACGGCGCGACGCTCGGCGAGGTCGAGGCGCTGACCGACGAGACCGAGCTCGAGACGCTGCGCGAGGAGCTGCGCCGCCGCGAGACGCTGACGGCGCTCGGCGAGATGGCGGCCGGCATCGCGCACGAGCTGCGCAACCCCCTCCACTCGGTCGAGGGCTTCACCCACCTCCTGCTGAAGGCGCTCGACTCCGACGCCCCCGGCGCCGTGCGAAAGGACCCGCACGAGCACGCGCGCCGCATCCTGGCCGGCGTCCGCAAGGCGAACGCGATCATCACGAACCTGCTCTGCTTCGCGCGCCCCGACCGCTTCGCGCCGCGGCGCGCGCGCGTCAACACGCTGCTGGTCGAGCTGCGCCACGCCTTCGCCGACGGCGCCGCCGGCGCCGCCCGCGTCGAGATCCGGCCCGCGCAGCCGCGCGAGCTCGAGGTCGCGGGCGACCTCGCCCTCCTCGAGCGCGTGCTGGTCAACCTGATCGAGAACGCCCGCGCCGCCGCCGGCGCCGGCGGCCACGTCTCGGTCCTCGCCCGAGCGGCGAGCGGCGAGGTGCAGCTGGTCGTCGAGGACGACGGCCCGGGCATCCCGTCCGAGCTGCGCGACCGGCTGTTCCGCCCGTTCGTCACCGGCCGGTCCGACGGCGTCGGACTCGGCCTCTTCCTGGTGCACCGCATCGTCGAGCTGCACCGGGGTCGCATCGAAGTCGCGCCGCGGCCGGGCGGCGGGACCGTCTTCACCGTCCGGCTGCCCGGAACGAAGGACCGCGAACGCGCGCAGCCCATCCCCGCGCGCGAGCACACGGAAGGAGCCCCCCGATGAGCATCGAGCGTGCGCTGGTCGTGGAAGACGACGAGCTCGGCCGCGAGTGCGTGGCCGAGTCGCTCGCGGAGATCGGCGTCGAGACGCGCACCGCGAAGAACGGCCGCCAGGCGATCGAGATGCTCGCCAAGGAGGACGTCGACGTCATCCTGTCCGACCTGCGCATGCCCGAGGTCGACGGCCTGGCGCTGCTGCGCCACGCGCGCCAGAACTGCCCGGGCACGCCCTTCGTGCTGATGACGGCGTTCGGCACGCTCGACTTCGCGATCCAGGCGATGCGCGACGGCGCCGAGGACATCCTGCTCAAGCCCTTCGACCCCGACCAGCTCACGCTGCTGCTGAAGCGCATCGAGTCGAAGCAGCGCCTGCAGCGCGAGAACCAGTACCTGAAGCGCGAGGTCGAGGGCGGCGCGACCGGCGAGATCATCGGCGAGACGCAGCCGATCCGCGCGGTGCTCGAGTCGGTGCGGCGCGTCGCGCCGAGCAAGGCGACCGTCTTCATCCGCGGCGAGAGCGGCACCGGCAAGGAGCTGGTCGCCCGCGCGATCCACGCGCTCTCCCCCCGCCGCGACGCCCCCTTCGTCCGCGTGAACTGCGCGGCGCTCTCCGAGACGCTGCTGGAGAGCGAGCTCTTCGGCCACGAGCGCGGCGCCTTCACCGGCGCGGTGCAGCGGCGCGAGGGGCGCTTCGAGCTGGCCAGCAAGGGCACGCTGCTGCTCGACGAGGTGAGCGAGATCTCGCCCCGCATCCAGGCCAAGCTGCTCCGCGTCCTGGAAGAGGAGGAGTTCGAGCGCGTCGGCGGCCAGCGCACCTTGAAGGTCGACGTGCGCGTGATCGCGACCAGCAACCGCAACCTCGAGGCGGCGCTCAAGGACGGCAGCTTCCGCGAGGACCTCTTCTACCGCCTCCACGTCGTGCCGATCGTGCTGCCGCCGCTGCGCGAGCGGAAGGAAGACGTGCCGCTCCTCGCGCGCAGCTTCCTCGAGCGCTTCGCGCGGGAGAACGGCAAGAACGTGACGAAGGTGACGCCGGCCGCGATGGCGCGGCTCGGCGCCTACCACTGGCCCGGCAACGTGCGCGAGCTGAGCAACGTGATCCACCGCGCCGTCGTGCTCGCGCCGGGCGACGCGATCGACCTCGAGCAGCTGCCGCTCCCCGCCGACGACGGAGCTCGGAGCGAAGCGCTCGCCGCCGCCGTCGGCATGCGCGCCGAAGACGTCGAACGCGAGCTGATCCTGCGGACGCTGCGCTCGACCGACGGGAACCGGACGCGCACCGCCGAGCTGCTCGACCTCACGGCGCGCACCATCAACAACAAGATCCGCCTCTACCGCGCGCAGGGCTACGAGATCCCCGAGCCCAAGCGCGGCGTGGCCAAGAAGAAGCCCGAGCTCGAGCTGTCGGAGAGCCTCCCGTGAGCGGCGAGCTGACCGGCATCTTCGACGTCGCCGCCAAGGTGATGGACTACACCAGCGCGCGCGCCCGCGCGCTCAACACCAACCTCGCGAATGCGGGCACGGCGGGCTACCGGCGCGTCGACGTCTCCTTCGAGACGCTGGCGAAGGCGCTGCGGGAGGAGGAGGCGAAGAAGCGCGACGAGGAGCTCGCCGCGGCGGCGCCGCGCGCCGAGGTCGACGCGCGCGCGCCGGTCTCCGGCGACGGCAACTCGGTGAGCTTCGAGATCGAGCAGGTCCAGGGCGACAAGAACGCGCTGCTGCACCAGCTCGCCGCGACGATGGTGAGCAACGCGCTGCAGCAGATGCGCGCCGCGATCAGCGGCCGCAGCTGAGCCGGGACGCACACGGGAGAGGGACCATGGACGGGACGAAGCCGGCCGCGACCAGCGTCTTCGACATTTCCGCCTCGGCGCTCCGCGCCGAGCGGGTGCGCCTCTCCGTCATCGCGCAGAACATCGCCAACGCCAACTCGACCACGAAGACGGCCGAGGGCACCCCCTACCGCCGCCAGAAGGTCGTCTTCGAGTCGGTGCTGAAGGAGTCGAAGGGGCGCGACGCCGACGGGCTGCCGGTCGGCGCCGTGCGCGCGCGCCTCGCGACCGACGCCTCGCCCTTCCAGCGCGTCAAGCGGCCGGGCGACCCCGACGCCGACGCGGAGGGCTGGGTCACGCTCCCCAACGTGAACGTCATCGACGAGATGGTCGAGCTGATCGACGCCTCGCGCACCTACGAGGCGAACCTCTCCGCGCTGCGCACCTACCACCAGATGCTGCAGCAGACCATCGAGATGGCCAAATGAGCGTCGGCGCCGTGGACGTCACCCGCGTCAGGAGCCTCCTCGAGCAGGCGCAGCAGGGCGCGCGCTCGCGCGCGTCGTCCTCCTCGCCGGCCGACGCGTTCGCCGACCTGCTGGCGCGCACCAGCAAGGAGCAGCAGGGCGCGCAGAAGGCGTTCGAGCAGTACGCGGCCGAGGGCAAGGGCGAGCTGCACGACGTCATGGCGCAGATCGCGAAGGCCGACGTCGCCTTCCGCTTCCTGCTCGAGGTGCGCAACAAGCTGACCGAGGCGTACCAGGAACTCTCGCGCACCCCGATCTGAACCGAGGACCCTGAACGATGTCGAGCTTCTGGCAGGAAGTGCTGGCGCGGCCGCGCGCGATCTTCGGCCGCCTCTCGCGCGGGCAGCGCATCGGCGTGCTCGCGCTGGCGGTGGTCGGGCTCGTGGTCGCCGGCCTCTCGAGCCTCCTCGCCGGCCGCGAGAGCTGGGTGATGCTCTACGGCGGACTCGACGCCACCGACGCCAAGGAGGTCGCGAACCAGCTCTCCTCGACCGGCGTCCAATACCGTCTCTCCCCCGACGGCTCGGCGATCCAGGTGCCCGAGCAGAAGCTGCCCGAGATCCGCATGCAGCTCGCCGCGGCCGGCCTCCCCAAGGGCGGCAACGAGGGTTGGTCGCTCTTCGACGCCACGCAGTTCGGCATGACCGACCAGCTGTTCAAGATCAACTACGACCGCGCCCTCTCCGGCGTGCTCGCGCGCGACATCGAGTCGCTCGACGGCGTCCGCAAGGCGAGCGTGCGCGTGACCGTCGCGCCGCCCGGGATCTTCGCGAAGGACAAGACGCGCTCGACGGCGGGCGTCACCCTCACGCTGCGGCCGGGCTCCCAGCTCGCCGACAGCAGCTACGCCGCGATCGCCTACCTGATCGCCTCCGCGGTCGGCAACGGGATGCGGCCGCAGGACGTGACGATCATCGACACCGCCTCCCACCTGCTCTACCCGCGCGGCGATTCGAGCGACCCGCTCGCCTCGCTGCAGGTGCTGGAGAAGGTGCAGGCGATGGAGCGGACGCGCGAGGAGAAGGCGGAGTCGCAGCTGCGCGCGGCCGGCGTGCGCGCGTCGGTGCGCGTCAGCATCGAGCTCGACCCGACCTACAAGGAGACGACGCGCGAGAAGCTCTCCGACGAGAATCGCGCGACCGCGCGCGAGTCGAGCTCGACCGACCGCACCGCGTCGCCCCGGCCCGCCGACGCCGCGGCGGTCGCGAAGGCCAAGGAGGCCGACGTCTCCGGCCACGACGAGAGCGAGAAGAGCTACAAGAGCGGCGTCGAGCACGAGCTCGAGATCACCGGCGCCGGCTCGATCCGCCGCATGTCGGTGAGCGTGCTGCTCGACGACTCGCCCGGCGCCGACGGCAAGACGCCGTCCGCGGCCAACAAGGACACGATCACCGAGATCGTCCAGAACGCCGTCGGGTGGTCGAAGCTCCGCAAGGACGCCTTCTCGATCACGTCGATGCCGTTCCTCGCGGCACCCGCGCCGCCGCCGGCGCCCGGCCCCTTCGCCATCGAGAACCTGCTCCCGCTCGCCGGCCACCTCACCGAGGCGGTCACCGTCCTCTTCGTCCTCTTCCTGCTGCTCAAGGTCGCGCGCGGCGGCGCCGGCGCGAAGGCGGGCGCGGGCGGCAAGGCGAAGGGCGGCGCGGGCGGGACGTCGACCGACGGCCAGGCGACCGACCAGGAGAACGAGTTCACCGAGCTCACCTACGCCGCGGAGGGCAAGGCGGGCGACCTGCGGACGCGCCTCACGCGCTTCGTCACCAAGCACCCCGACCAGGCGCGCGAGGTCCTGCTCGCCTGGCTCAAGGAAGAGATGACCCACTGATGCGCGACGGGAACGACGAGGACCACGCCCCATGGCGGTGAAGCTGCGCGGCGTGCAGAAGATCGCGGCGGTGCTGCTCGGCGTCGACAAGGACGTCGCGGCGAAGCTCATGACGGCGCTGCCGCACGAGGCGCTCGAGTCGGTCTCCGAGGCGATGGTGGAGCTCTCGACCAAGCGCCTCTCGCCCAGCGACGCCGAGCCGGCGCTGAACGAGTACGCGCGCCGCATCACCGGCGGCACCTCCGCGACCAACGACTTCAAGGAGCTGCTGCGCCAGGCGCTCGGCGAGGAGAAGGCCGAGGAGCACCTGCGCCGGCTCGAGAGCTCGCGCGAGCGCGGCAACCCGTTCGCGCCGCTCGAGATGCTGCCGCCCAACGAGGTGGCCGACGTGCTGTTCGACGAGAACGAGCAGGTCTGCGCCATCGCGCTCGCCGCGATGAAGCCGACCGCGGCGGCGCGCGTGCTCGAGTCGTTCCCCGCGGACCGGCGCATCTCCGTGCTGACGCGCGTCGCGAAGTCGATCCCGCCGCGCCGCGACGTGCTCGAGCAGATCGCCGTCTCGCTCATCATGCGCCTCGCCCCCGCGCCTCCGAAGGTGCGCCAGGACGTGGCCGGCGTCGCCTCGGCCGCCCAGATCATGAACTACCTGTCGCAGGAGACGGAGACGGCGCTGATCGAGGCGATGCAGGGCTCCGACGAGCAGCTCTTCACCAGCATCGACGAGAAGCGCGTGACGATGGACGACCTCTGCGGCATCGACAAGAAGGCGATGCAGAAGATCCTCGCGGGCGTCGACACGCGCGTGCTGACGGTCGCGCTCAAGGGCGCGTCGCGCGAGGTCGAGTCGGCGATCCTCGACAACGTGTCGAAGCGCTCGCGCGAGACGATCCTCGAGGAGCGCGACCTGCTCGGCGCCGTGCCGACCGCGGACGTGCAGCAGTCGCGCATGCAGCTCCTGAACCAGGTGCGCGCGCTCATGAAGAGCGGCGACGTCAAGCTGCGGAGGGCGGGCAATGACGACGTCGTCGAGTGACGCCGCCGCGCCGCCCGCCGGGCTCCGCACGCGGATCGCCGTCGCGGCGCCCGGCGTGAGGAGCCGCCTGCCGCTGCGCGTGGTCGACCGCACGCCGCCCCCGCCGCCGGTGCCGACCCTCGACGCCGCGCCGCTGGCGCGCGCGCTCGAGGCGGGTTTCGCCGAGCTGCGCCGCGCCTTCGAGGCGACGTTCGCCGAGATCGAGCGCGAGTGCGTCGAGCTGGCGCTCGCCGCGGCCGAGCGGCTGGTGCGCCGGCGCTGCGAGCGCGGCGAGCTCGGGCTGGAGGCGCCGCTGCAGGAGCTGCTCGCGTCGCGCCGCCGCGCGCTCGAGGAGCAGGCGGCGACGCTGCGCGTGCACCCCGAGGACGCGCCGGCGCTGCAGGCGAAGCTCGCCGAGCTCGCGCCGCCGGGCGCGCGGGTCGAGCTCGTCGCCGACCCGTCGATCGCGCGCGGCAGCCTCACGCTCGAGCTCGGCGCGGCGCGCGTGTCGCGGTCGCTCCCGCACGAACTGGCGCGGCTGCGCGCGCGCCTGCTCGAAGGGAGCGCCTGAGATGGCCGCCACCCTCGAGCTCGCGCGCCACCGGACGCGTCTGCCCGACGCCCCCGCCTTCGTGCGCGAGGGCCGGGTGAGCCGTCTCGTCGGCATCTCGCTCGAGGCGACCGGGCTTCCGGGCGAGGTCGGCGAGCTCTGCGTCGTGAAGGGCGCGCAGGGCGACGTCGCGGTCGAGATCGTCGGCTTCCGCGGCGAGACCACGACGCTCCTGCCGCTCGAGCGGCTCGACGGCATCGCCGAGGGGGCGGCGGTCGTCGCGACCGGCGAGCCGTTCTGCGCGCCGGTCGGCGATCTGCTGCTCGGGCGCGTGCTCGACGGGCTCGGCCGCCCGCTCGACGGCGGCCCGGCGCTCGAGGGCGTGCGGCGCCGGCCGGTCCTCGGCGCCCCACCGCCGGCCATGTCGCGCCCGCGCATCGCGCGCCGCTTCGAGACCGGCGTGCGCTCGATCGACCTCATGAACGCGCTCGGCGAGGGGCAGCGCGTCGGCATCTTCGCCGGCTCGGGCGTCGGCAAGTCGACCCTGCTCGGCAAGGTGCTGCGCGAGGCGAAGGCCGACGTCACCGTCGTCGCGCTGATCGGCGAGCGAGGGCGCGAGGTGCGCCACTTCGTCGACGACCTGCTCGGTGCCGAGGGGCGCGCGCGCGCCGTCGTGGTCGCCTCGACCTCCGACCGCCCGGCGCTGCAGCGCATGAAGGGCGCCCACCTCGCCGCGACGATCGCCGAGCACTTCCGCGACGAGGGGCGGCGCGTCCTGCTCGTCATGGACAGCGTGACGCGCTTCGCGATGGCGCTGCGCGAGGCGGGCCTCGCCGCGGGCGAGCCGCCGACGACGCGCGGCTATCCGCCGTCGCTCTTCTCCGAGCTGCCGCGCCTCGTCGAGCGCTTCGGCACGAGCGCGCTCGGCTCGATCACGGCGCTCCTCACCGTGCTGGTCGAGGGCGACGACCTGAACGACCCGGTCTCCGACGCGTTGCGCGGCCTGCTCGACGGACACCTGGTCCTCTCGCGCTCGCTCGCGGAGCGCGGCCACTACCCGCCGGTCGACCCGCTGAAGAGCCTGTCGCGTCTCATGGACGCGGTCGCGAGCCGCCGCCAGATGGCCGCCGCGCAGAAGCTGCGCGCGTGGCTCGCCATCTACGAGGACCACCGCGACCTGATCGAGATCGGGGCGTACCGGCGCGGCAGCGAGCCGCAGCTCGACCGCGTGCTGGAGAAGCTGCCGCTCATCCAGGGGCTCCTGAAGCAGGGCGTCGACGAGCGCGCGCCGTTCGACGCCGCGCTCGCGCAGCTCTGCGCTCTCACCGACACCCCCGACGACAAGCCGCGGTCCGACGACGGAGCGCGGCCGTGAGGGGGCTCGAACAGTGGCGCCGGCTCCTCGAGAGCGACGTGCGCGCCGGCCGGATCGGCCTGGCGCGCGCACGCCTCGCGCTCGAGCGGGCGGAGCAGGTCGCCGCGCTGCTCACCGGCGAGCGCGACCGCCGCGACGCGCACGAGCGCGAGCGGCGCCGCGAAGGCGAGATGCCCGACTTCACGCGCGAGCGGCTGAACGTGCTGCTCGAGCGGGCGATCGTCCGCGCCCGCGGCAAGGTCGCCGACGTCCAGGCGGCCGCTTTCGACGCGTCCGAGCGGCTGCGCGAGGCGTGGCGGCGCGAGACGGTCGTCGACCGCCTCCTCGCCCGGCGGCGCGAGCGCGAGGCGGCCGAGCGGCTCGCCCGGGACCAGCGCGAGCACGACGAGCTCGCTTCCCTCAGGCACTTCAGCGGCGTCCTCGCGGATGCCGAGTCCGGATCAGGCGGGCGCCGCCAGCACGCGGCGCACGGCGGAGATGACCGATGAGGAAGCTCACTTCGATGATGCGCGTCTTCGCGCTCGTCTTCTTCTGCGCGGCGATCTTCGCCGTCTCCTACGGCGCGCTCGTCCTGAAGAAGCACAACCCCTTCCAGCGCGGCGACGCGAAGGAGGAGGGCGCCGCGAGCGGAGCGGAGAAGGGCGAGGGCTCGGCCGAGGGCAAGGACGGCGCGACGACCGTCAAAGCCTCGCTCGAGGGCGAGCTCGCGTCGCCCGAGACGCCGACCGGGATGACCGCGGTCGACCCCGAGACGCGTGAGAAGGCGCTCACGACGGGCCGCGCGCTCTTCACGGTGCCGGGCCCCTACTCGATCCCGCAGATCTCGGCGCTCATGGACGACCTCGAGCACGCGCGCACCGACTACAAGCAGCGCGCGACGTCGCTCGACCTGCGCGAGCGCCAGCTCGACGCGTTCAGCCACGAGCTCGAGCAGAAGCGCATCGAGGTGCTGAACCTCGCCAAGACCTTCGCGCCGCCGCCGCAGGCGGCGGGCGTGAAGTCGGAGGTCCTCGACGCCAAGACGGTCGCGTCGCTCGCGAAGATCTTCGCCAACATGCAGCCGCAGGCCGCCGCCAACGCGCTCAACGGCTACACCGCCGACCGCTCGGCGCAGATCCTGATGGCGATGAAGGACGAGAAGATCGGCGAGATCCTCTCGCAGATGGGCAGCGACGGCCTGAAGCGCATCACCGACGCCATCGCGCGCGTGAACTCGACCAAGGAAGACGACGCCGGCCGCTGAGTCGCTTCCCCGGGGAGCCCCCGAGGGGCGGAGCCGGCTCCCTCCCCGGGGGCTTCAGCGCTCCCCCCGGGGCGGTCGATAGCCCGAAGCGGCGACTTCGAGCGGAAGCGGGAGCAGTCCGATGGCCGACGACGACGAGGAATACGAGGCGAGCGAGCGCGCCTCCTCTCCGGCCGCTACGGACGGCGGCGACGCGCCCTCCTTCCTGCGCCGCATCCTGCCGTGGATCACGGGCGGCGCCGTCTCGGTCGCGCTCGGCGCGGGCGCCGGCATCCTGCAGAACCGCCGCGACGAGGCGCACGCCGGCGAGTCCGCGGGAGCGAAGAAGCCCGCCGCGACCCCCGAGCAGTTCCCCGTCGAGCTCGAGCTCGACCTCGGCAAGACCGTCTTCAACTGCGCCGACAACGGCCAGCTGATCGCGGGCGCCGTCACCGTCCTGCTCCAGGTGCGCACGAACGAGAAGTGGGGCGGCGGCGAGCACCCGCGCCTCAAGGACGCGATCGACCCGAAGGGCGAAGGCGACTACTCCTGCGCCGCCCGCATCAAGGACGGGCTCGTGATCCTCCTCTCCACCAAGATGTCGGGCGACCTGCGCTCGGCGCGCGGCAAGGAGGTGCTGAAGCTCGAGCTCCTCGACCAGATGAACCGCGTCCTCTTCGGCGGCCTCGACCCGGAGAAGGATCCGCAGGGCGTCGTGACGAACGTCTTCTTCACGGACTTCCTGGTCCAGTGAGCGCCATGGCCGACGCGGTCGCCAAGTACGACCTGTCGACGCCCGCGCCCCTGCCGCGCGAGGCGGGCAAGCGGCTGCTCGCGCAGAAGGAGACGATCGCCGAGCAGATGCGGATCGCGCTGCGCAAGGTGCTGCGGCTGCGGACCGAGGTCGCGGTCGAGGCGCCGGTCGTCGCGCGCGTGCGCCACTTCGCGACGTTCGCCGACGGCAAGGCGTGGTGGTACGGCGGCGGCGCGAAGGACGACCCGGCCGGCAAGGGCGTGCTGCTCGGCTGCTCGCCCGGCCTGGTGCACGTCGCGATCGATCGCACGCTCGGCGGGCCCGGCACCGGCGCGGCGCCCGGCAAGCCTCCGACCGCGATCGAGTTCGAATTCGGGATGCGCTTCGTGCGCGACGTCTTCCAGGCGCTCTGCGGCGCGCTCCATTTCGCGCCGCTCGCGCTCGCCGTCACTCCGCACCAGCCGCTGAACGAGCCGCTCCTCACCTACATGCCCGACCGCGAGGAGCCGTTCGCCCGCATCTCCTGGAAGGTGAAGGTCCACGACCAGGAGCACGAGCTCCTGCTCTGCATCGCGCGCCGCCTCCTCGAGGCGGCGGAGCCCAAGCAGGAGGTCGCCCGCGCGGCCGGCGGCGCGCTCTCCGGTCCGGTCGCCGCGGCCTCGATCGAGCTCTTGGTCGAGCTCGCGCGCTGCCGCCTGAAGATCGAGGAGGCGGCGCGGCTCGCGAAGGGCGACATCGTGCTCTTCGACCTGCCGCCGGGCGAGCCGATCGAGGTGAAGGTGCAGGGCAAGGCGCGCTTCCGCGCGCGGCTCGGCACGCACGACGGCCGCTACGCGATCGAAGTGACCGACGTGATCGGCGAGGAGCCGGCGCCCGCCGCCGCGACGAAGCCCGCGGCCCCCGCGCCCGCGAACGCCAACGCTGCGGTTGCCGCGGCGCGCCGCACCGCGCCGTCCACGCCGACTACGGCTGCGGCACGCCCGAACGCTCCCGACCCGAAGACCGCCGGAAAGACGTGACCATGCCCGAAGCGACGCCCCCCACCGATGCCGCTGCAGCGTCCGCGAGGCCCGCGCCCGCGGCGGCCGTCGCGGCGCTCCCCGAGCTCGACGCCGCCGGGCCGTCGGACGCGGTCGAGACGGGCGCGCCGGTCGAGGCGGTCGCGAGCCTCCCGGTCGCGAGGATCCAGCTCCCCGAGCTCAAGGGCGCGGCGGCGACCGCCGCCCGGGGACAGTTCGGCCTGCTGCTCGACGTCGGCGTCGAGGTCGCGGCGGTGGTCGGCGTGCGCGAGATCAAGCTCGAGAACGTCCTCGCGATCCACCCGGGCGCGATCATCGACCTCGACAAGCACGCCGGCGAGCCGATCGAGCTCTACGTGAACGGCAAGCCGATCGCCCTCGCCGAGATCGTCGTCGTCGACGGCCGCCTCGGCGCGCGCGTCGTCCAGTCGCTCGCGACGCCCGACGCTCGCTGAGCGTCCCCCCGCCGCGCCCGATCGGCGCGGCCGCCTGCGCAACGAAATCGACCCCGTGTCGATGCTCCTGACATCGCCGCGTCCGTCGTGGCGCATGGCGCTCTCGAAGAAGAAGTCCGTGAAGCGCGCCGGCGCCGCTTGGCACCTGAAGCTCGATGTCCTGTAATGGACGACCCCCCCCGGAATCCGGAGTCGACCCGCGGAGTCCTGGCTTCGCCGGTCGGAGTGGGGTCATGGTCGAGGACGCCGGTGTGGAGGGCCTCGTCGAGCGCGCGTCGCGTGGTGACGCCGTCGCCGTCGAGACGCTGCTGGAGAACGAGCTCCCGCGGCTGCGCACCTTCGTCCATCTGCGGATGGGTCCGGCGCTTCGCGCGCGCGAGGAGACGGTCGACCTCGTGCAGTCGGTCTGCCGCGTGATCCTCGCGCGCCGCGACCAGTTCCGCCACGAGGGCGGCGAGCAGTTCCGCCGCTGGCTGCTCGCCACGGCGCGGCGCGTCGTCGCCGACAAGGCGAAGTACTGGCGGCGCGACCAGCGCGACGCCGCGCGCGAGGAGCCGCGCCTCCTCGACGACGACTTCGCGACGGTCGCCGACTCCGTCTGCTCGCAGCTCACGCCGTCGCGCGTCGCGAGCGCGCGCGAGCGGCTCGCCCGGTTCGAGCGCGCCTACGCGACCCTGCCCGACGACTACCGCGAGGTGATCGCGCTCGCGCGCGTGCTCGAGCTCCCGCACAAGGAGGTGGCGGAGCGGCTCGGCCGCAGCGAGCTCGCGACCCGGACGCTGCTGCACCGGGCACTCGCCGCGCTGTCAGCGACGCTGGACGAGCCATGAGCGACCCCGCCGCCGACCCGCTCGCCCCGCTGATCGAGGAGTGCCTCGCGGCGCTCGAGACGGAGGGCATTTCGGCGATCGAGCGCATCTGCGCGGAGCACCGTGACGTGGAGGCGACGCTGCGCCGCCGCATCGATCGGCTGCAGGAGCTCGGGCTGGTGCGGCCGCGCGACGACGACGCGGGCGACGCGCTGCCCGAACGGCTCGGCGAGTTCCGGCTGCTCGAGCGCCTCGGCATGGGCGGGATGGGCGTCGTCTATCGAGCGCGTCAAGAATCGCTCGGGCGCGACGTCGCGCTCAAGATCGTCCGGCCCGACCAGCTCTTCTTCCCCCACGCGCGGGCGCGCTTCCGCCGCGAGGTCGAGACGGTCGCGAAGCTGCAGCACCCGGCGATCGTCCCGATCTACTGCGTCGGCGAGGAGGCGGGCGCGCCCTACTTCGCGATGGAGCTCCTGCGCGGGGCGTCGCTCGCGGAGGTGATCCGCGCCGTCCGCGGCCGCGCCCCCGCGACGCTGACCGGCGCCGACTTCGCGCGGATCGTCGCCGCGCGCGCGCGCGACCCCGACGCGACCGCCGAGCAGGCGGCGACCGGCTACGTCTTCGCGGGGACGTGGTGCGACGCCTGCCTGCGCATCGTGCGGCAGATCGGCGACGCGCTCGCCCACGCGCACGGCCGCGGTGTCCTCCATCGCGACTTGAAGCCGAGCAACGTCTTCGTCACGCCGGCCGGGCGCGCCGTGCTGCTCGACTTCGGGCTCGCGTGCAGCTGCGTCGAGCGCGATCTCACGCGCACCGGCTCGCTGCTCGGCTCGCTCCCCTACCTCTCGCCGGAGCAAGCGCGCGGCGGCGGGAGCGCGGTCGACGCGGGCTCCGACGTCTACTCGCTCGGCGTCACGCTCTACGAGCTGCTCGGCGGCGCGCTCCCCTTCCCGCAGCGCGAGACGGCGGCGCTGCTCGCGGCGATCGCCGAAGGGCGGCCGCGCGCGCTGCGCAGCGTGAATCCCGCCGTGCCGCGCGACGCGGAGACGGTGTGCGCCGTCGCGATGGACGTCGCGCCGGCGCGCCGCTACGCGACCGCCGCCGACTTCGTGCGCGACCTCGACAACGTGCTCGCGCGCCGGCCGATCGAGGCGCGCCGGTCGGGCGCGATCGTCCACGTCGCGCGCTGGATGCAGCGCCGGCCCGCCGCGGCGGCGTCGCTCGCGCTCGCGGTGCTCGCGATCGTCGGCGCGTCGCTCGGCTTCGCGTGGTTCGAGCAGCGCGCTCGCCACGACCTCGACCTCGCGAACGGGCGGACGACCGCGCAGCGCGAGCGCGCCGAGCGCCACTTCCGGCGCGCGCTCGCGACGATCGACGGGCTGATCGAGCCGCTGCGCGGGAAGCTCGTCGACGACGTCGCCGAGATCGCGACGCTCAAGAGCGACATCCTGAAACGCGCGCTCGCGATCTACGCGAGCTTCGCTCCCGAGGAGGAGAGCGACCCGGAGTTCCGGCGCGACCTCGGCGTCGCCGCGCGCCAGCTCGGCGACATCCGCGATTCGCTCGGCGACGCGGCGGCGGCGCGAGCGCAGTTCACGCAGGCGATCGACCTGCTCGCGTCGCTCGTCGCGGAGGGCCGCGCCGACGACGACGTGGTCGAGCAGCTCGCGACGGCGCGCGCGCGGCTCGCCGCGCTCCATCGCGGCCTCGGCGAGGTGGACCGGGCGCTGCCGCTCTTCCGCGCGGCGATCGCGGCGCTCGAGCCGACGTCCCCCGGCGCGCCGACCTCGCGGTCGCGGACGCTGCTGCGCTGCAGCTCCCTCGGCGCCGCGGGCATGTGCCTGCTGGCGCTCCAGCATGCCGACGAGGGGATCGCGCTCGGCCGGCGCGCGATCGACGAGCTGCGCGTGCTGCACGAAGGCGCGCCCGACGACGCGGAGGCCGCCGGCGCACTCGCGGAGGCGTGCGCGATCCTGGGTTGCAGCATGTCGAAGGCGACCAAGGACCAAGACGGCGCGGCGGTGTTGCTGCGCGAGGCGGTCGGCCTCTACGACGAGCTCGCGCGGCGCGACGCGCTCGGCCGGCTCTGGCAGGCGAAGGCGGGCGCCGCGCGCTGGATGCTCGCGCAGTCGCTGCGCTTCTCCGGCCGCTATGCCGAAGGGCTCGAGTGGGCGAACGGGTCGGTCCGTCTGCTCGAGCCGCTCGTCGAGCGCTTCCCCGAGGTCGCCTATTACCGCCGCAACCTCGCGGTCGCGCACATGACCGCGGCGGGCGCGGCGCTGCCGCTCGGGGAGACGCAGCTCGCGCGGCGCGCGGTGGAGCGCGCGGTCGCCCTCTTCGAGACGGTCGGCAAGGCCTGGCCCCGCGAAATGGAGAACGCCGAATCGGCGAGAATCACGCTCGCGCTCGTCGTCGCGGGACAAAAGGAGTTCGCGGAGGCGGAGGCGCTCGCGTGGAAGGCGGTCGCGTGGGCCGAGGCCGACGCGCACGCGACCGGCTCGCGCAGCTCGGCAGAATCGGCCCGCACGTGGCGCTGGACCGCGCTCGGCTACGCGGCGGAGGCCGGCGACGGCGCCGTCCTGATCCGCGAGGTCGGCGCACAGCTGCAGTCACCGGCGCCTGGCGACTGGATGCGGGGCGCTGCGCTGCTCGCGCGCGGCGCCGTCGTGATCCGCGGCGACGAGTCGCTGACCGACGGCGAGCAGGACGAGCGCGCCGGGACGCTGGAAGACGCGCTCCTCGCGACGCTGCGCACGGCGCGCGAGCAGCGCATCGCGCTCGGCGAGCTCGCCGGCGACGGCTCGCTGCGCCTCCTCGCACGGCGCGACGACCTGCGCGCCGCGCTCGCGGAGGTCGGCCTCGCGATCGAACCGACCGCGCGCTCGGAGTGACGGCGCGCGGCGCGTTTCACCCGCCCGTCGCGTGCTTTCACCCGCCCTCGCCCGTCGCGCGCCTACAGCAGATTCACCAGCGACGGCAGATCCGCGACCCGCGCGCTCACCTGCAGCCCCGCCGTCAGCGCGAGCTGCACTTGGGAGAAGTAGATCGAGGCGCTCGCGAAGTCGACGTCCTCGAGGTTCGAGCGGTCGGCGGTGAGCTGCAGCGTCAGGTCGGCGGCGCGCGCCATCGTCGTGTCGGCGAGCCGCTGGCGGGCGCCGAAGCGCGCCAGCGCGGTCAGCACCTGGTCGCCACCGACTCCGAGCGCGGCGACCGCGTCGCCGATGCGCTGCCCCTGCGCGTCGGACGCGAGCGCGTCGCCGTTGCGCAGCGCGTCGCGCAGCTCGATCAGCGCGTTGAACAGGTCGAGCGTCGACGTCTGCCGCACCAGCTCGCTGCCGGCGCGCCGCACGTTGCGCGCGTCGACGAAGAGCGTGCTGCCGGACTCGGAATCGGCGACGATCTGGTTCGGTTTCGCGAAGTCGATGGCGGTCGTGGTGAGGCCGCCGTCGAGCGAGAAGGTGCCCGAGCCGGCCGCCCCCACCGCGCCGTTGAAGCCGGCGGTCACGCCGGTGAGGTCGAGGTGGACGACGGTGCCGTCGGCGGAGGTCACGACGAGGTCGCCGTCGGCCGAGGTCCAGTCCACGGCCGGCCCGCCGTCGAGCGAGACGGTGCCGCTCGCGCCGGTGCCGCTGACGTCGACCAGGACGAGCGAGTGCGCCCCGCTCGCGCCGAGCAGCGTGTCGCCCGCCGCCGACGACGCGCCGATCCTGAGCCCCGAGACCGAGTCGCCGCTCCCGCCGAGCAGCCCGTCGCCGAGGACCGTCGCGACGTGCGCGACCGTCAGGTGGTCGCTGCCCACGAGGCGGTCGTTGCCGCTGCCGGCGACGGCGCCGGTGACGCCGCCGTAGCTCGTCGCGCCGCGCCCGCCGCCGCCGAAGATCTCCGAGCCGGGGACGTTCATCGCGAGCTGCAGTTCGTCGCCGAGGTCGACCGAGCGCGTGCGCTCGTCGCCGCGGTAGAGCACGACGTCGCCGCTGCTCGTCGCGATCTGCTCGAAGGGCGGGGCGTCCTGGAGCGAGCCGCCGAAGAGGTAGCCCGAAGTCCCGCGGCTGTTCGCGAGCGCCACCAGCTGGCCGATCAGCCCGTCGACCTCGATCGCCATCGAAGCGCGGTCGGACGCGTTCGCGGTGCCGTTCGCGCCGGCGATCCCGATCTCCTTCGCGCGCGTCACGATGTCGGCGACGTTCTGCAGCAGGCCGGCCGCCGTCGAGAACTCCGACGAGGCGAGCGACGCGTTGCTGGAGACCTGGTCGAGCCGGCGCAGGCCCGAGCGCACGTCGAGCGCCGGGCGGATCGAGGCGGGGTCGTCCGACGGCCGCTGCAGCCGCCGCCCGCTCGAGAGCTGCTCCTGCACCGTGAAGAGGCGCGCGTACGCCGACGAGATCTGGCGCACGTGGCTCTGCAGGAGCAGGGTCTGGGTGATCCTCATGGCCGTCGCTTCCCCGGGTTCGCCGTCGCGCCGCGCCTCACGACAGCAGGTCGAGCAGCGTCTGCTGCGTCTCGCTCAACGTCTGCAGGTACTTGCCGGCCGCCTGGTAGAGGTGCTGGTACTCGAGGAGGTGGAGCATCTCCTCGTCCTGGTTCACGCCCGAGATCGACTCGCGCTGGTTCTCCAGCGTCATGACGAGCTGCACCTGCGCCTCGCCGGCGGTGCGATTGCTCTCGACGTCGACGCCGACCGACGCGACGAGGTCGCCGAAGCCCTGCGTGAAGGTGCGCCCCGAGAGCCCGGCGAGGCCGAGCTCCCGCAGCCCCGCGAGCGAGAGGAAGTTCGAGCCGTCGCCCGGGTCGCCGCTGCGCGAGCCGGCGAGCAGGCGCGGATCGGCGGCGACCGCGGCCGCGACGTCGACGTCGGCCGCTCCGCTGCCCGTGAAGAGCGCGGCGATCTGCAGCGCGCCGAGCACGTTCGCGCTGTCGGAGTCGTCGATCAGGTCGAAGCCGAAGGCGTCGCCGTGGCTCGCCTCGAGGTCGCCCGCGGCGAGCGCCATCTGCACGCCCGGCAGGATCTCGATCGCGTCGCCCGGCACGTAGCCGGAGCCGACGTCGAACGTGCCGAGGCTCTTGCCCGCCGCGTCGAGGACCTCGACGGTGAGTCCCGGCGTGACCCCGACGGTGCCGTCTCCCTTCGCGACGACCGTGAAGCTGCCCGCAGTGCCGCCGGTCGGCGCGCCCGAGAGCGAGACGGCGACCGCGTGGTCGCTGCCGAAGTCCGCGTTGCCGGCGGAGAGCAGGTTCGCGTTGCTGCTCGCGGTCACCTGCAGCGAGCCGCCCGCGCCCGACGTGTTCGACTTCAAGACCAGGCGGCCGTCCGAGGCGGCGGCGTTCAGTCCGGTCAGACGCGCGTTGACCGCCGTCGCGACCTCCTCGGCCGTGGCGTGGGTGATGTCGGCGAAGTCGGACGCGACGAAGGTGATCGTCTGCGTCGCGCCGCCGTCGACGCTCACCGTCAACGTGTCGTTCACGTTCAGCGCGAACGGCCCCGCCCCGCTCGAGATCGTGGCCGTGCCCGAGCCGAAGGCGTCGGCGTCGTCGGGGTTGGGGTCGAGGCGCGGGCTGAAGTCGAAGCCGTAGCCGGGGTCGGCCGTCATGCGCAGCCGCCCGGTCGAATCGAGGCTCGCCGAGAGGTGCGCGATCGAGTCGAGGCGCGCCGTCAGCGACTGGAGCGACATGCGGGCCGGATCGACGTCGATCAGCGTGCGCTCGACCGCGCCGGTCGCGGCGTTCACGACGTTGACCGCGAGGCGGCCGTTCTGGAACTCGAAGGGGAGGTCGAGCTGGGAGAGCGGGCGGCCGGCGGCGCTCGCGCCGCCGTTGCGCGCGTTCACCGCGACGGCCGCGACGAGGCTGGTGTACGGACCCGCCGCGCTCACGCCGGTGGCGTGGAGGTGGTTCACCTGCGCCATCAGCTCGCGCGCGAGCCCGTCGAGCGTGCGCAGCCGCGCCGGCACGACGTCGCGCGCGACGTCGATCAGGCCGCGCAACCGACCGCCGTCGAACTCGACCGCCTCGCGCGTCGCGGCGAGGCGCACGGTCGGCGTGCCGTCGGCGGAAAAGACGCTCTCGAGCCGGTAGGCGCGGTCGCCCGAGACGAGCAGGCGCCCGTCGACCAGGACGTCGATGCTGCCGTCGGGCCGGTCGATCGCCTGCGCGTCGGCGAGGCCGGAGAGCTCGAGCAGGAGGCGGCCGCGCGTGTCGAGCAGGTCGCTCGGCGAGGCGCCCGACGCCTGCGCCTGGACGATGCGCGCGTTCACGTCGGCGAGCTGGCCGGCGAGCCCGTTCACGGCGTCGACGGCCGAGGCGATCGCGCCGCGCGCGCCGGCGCCGGCCGCATCCAGCTGGGCCGCGATCTGTCGGAAGCCCGCCGCGAGCGTCGTCGCCGACTGCACCGCCGCGCCGCGCGACGCACCGTCCGACGGCGACTGGGTGAGCTGCGAGAAGGCGTTCCAGAGGCCGTCGAGGCCGGCCCCGAGGCCGCCGTCGCCCGGCTCCTGGAAGGCGGCCTCGATCGAGCCGAGCAGGTACCCGCTCCCGTCGAGGCGGCCGAGCGCCTGGTGCTGCAGGCGCAGGCGCGCGTCGAGCAGGCCGTCGGCGATGCGCCGGATGTCGCCGACCAGCACGCCGGTGCCGAGCTGGAAGCGGCCGAACGGCAGCGGCGTGGTGGCGACGAGCTCGGTCAGGCGGCGCGAGTAGCCCGGCGTCGACGCGTTGGACACGTTCTGTCCGATCACGTCCATCGCCTGCTGCGCCGCGCTCAGCGCCCGCAGCCCGATCGTGAAGCCGAGCATGCTCAAGCCTCGGCGAGCAGAGCGCCGCCGGTGCGCCGCTCTTCCTTGCCGCTCTTCGCGTAGGTGCGCGACGCCTCGCCCCCGCCGGTCACCGCGCGCACCAGGTCCTCGATGAAGAGGACCGAGTGGCGCAGCAGCAGGCCGACCTGCCGGTTGTCCTGGCGGATCTTCTCGATCAGCGTCTTGAGCTCGCCGCCGGCGTCGAGCAGCGCGCCGGCCTGGGCGCCGACGTGCTCGTCGATCTTCTTCAGCGTGAGCTCCTTCGCCGGCACGCCGATCTGCTCGGCGATGCGGGCGAGGAGGCGCGCGCGCTCCGCCTCGAGCTCGCGGCTGCGCACGATGCCCGCCTCGGCGTTGGTGAGTACGCCGGTCAGCCGCTCGACGCCGCCCTTGAGCAGGATGTCGAGCTGCTGGTCGAGCAGCGCCTGGATCCCGATCTGGACCGAGATCTCCTCGTTGATGTTGCGCTCGAGCGCGTCCAGCAAGAGCTTCATCGTGCCCCTCCCCCTGAAATGGCCGGATCGGCCGAAGCCGCGGCCGCGCGCGGAGCTTCCGCGGCGGCGCCGGCCTTCCTGATCGCTTCGTTGGTTTCGTCCGCGTGCTTCCCGTTCTTCTCGAGCTCGCCGATCGAAACCGGCTCGGTCGCGAGCAGCGGCGCCAGCGACTTCTCGAGCATCCGGCCGATCCCGAAGCCGCCCGCCTTGCCGAGATGGTCGGCGAGGCCCTGCTCGAGGATCCCTTCCACGATCGAGGCGCCCGGCCCGCTGCCGCCGAGTCCGGCGCCGATCGCGGGCTTCATGAGCTCGCCCAGCAGCGTGCCGGCGAAGACGGCGTCGAAGGCGTGGCCGAGCTCCTTCAGCTTCGCGAGCATCGCGGGCGACGCCTCGCCGCGCCGCAGCTCGAGCGTGCGCAGCGCGCCGGCCGCCGTCGAGGCATGGGTCGGGACGACGCCTTCCATCACTGGATCTCCAGCCGGGCGTGCAGGTAGCCCGCCTGCTGCAGCGCCTGGAAGATCGCGACGAGGTCGCGCGGTGAGACGCCGAGGCGGTTGAGCGAGCTCGCGAGCTGGCTCACCGTCGTGCCGCCGGCGACGACCTGGAGCCCGCGGCTCTCGACGTTGGCCGAGACGTCGGTGCGCTGCACCGCCGCCGTCTGCCCCTCGGAGAAGGCGTTGGGCTGCGAGATCTGCTCCGACTCGGCGACGGAGATGGTGAGGTTGCCGTGCGTGATCAGGGCCGTGGCGATGCGCACGTACTGGCCGACGACGACCGTGCCGGTGCGCTCGTTCACGACGACGACCGCCTCGTCGCCCGGCACGATCGAGTGCTCGCCGAGCTCCGCGATGAAGGCGATCGGGTCGCCGATGCGCTCCGACGGCAGCGCGACGCGGATGGTCGCCGCGTCGAGCGCGTGGGCGCCGGCGGAGAAGCGCGCGATCTCGCGCGCGACGCGCGTCGCCGTCACGTAGTTGGGCGAGCGCAGGTGGACATGCAGCTCCCCGTCGGAGGAGAGCACCGACATCGGCACCTCCTTCTCGACGATGCCGCCGCCCGTCAGCGTGCCCGAGGTGAGGTGGTTCTGCGTGACGCTCGCCGCCTTGCCGCCGCCCGAGAAGCCGCCGACCGCGACCGAGCCCTGCGCCACGACGTAGACCTCGTTGTCGGCGCCCTTGAGGGGGGTCTGCAGCAGGAAGCCGCCGAACAGCGACGAGGCGCCGTTCACCGCCTGCACCGAGACGTCGATCGGCATCCCGAACTTCTTCCACGGGTCGAGGCGGCAGGTGACCGTGACGAGCGCCACGTTCCCGATGTCGACGTCGGCGTTCGCGACGTTCACGTTGTTGCGGCGGATGTAGTTCGCCAGCGCCTGGCGCGCGGCGTTGCCCTTGTCGCCGGTGCCGGAGAGGCCGGTGACGATCCCGACGCCCTCGAGCTGGTTCGCGCGCACGCCGTCGATCTCGACGAGGTCGAGGATGCGCACGTGCACGTCCTCGACCGGCACGTCGGGCTGCGCCGGACCCTCGACCGGCGCGATCGGCGTCACCGTCGCGTGGGCGGTCGAGGGCGGGACGTCGAGTCCGGCGCCGCCGTCGGCGTAGGGCACGATCGGCGTCGGGTAGACGACCGGCTCGGCGCGCCGGTCGGGCGTCGGCAGCGGGATCGGGACCGGGACCGGCGTCGGGCCGGGGGCCGGGACCTGCGGGAGGAGCGCGGCGAGGAGGATCGGGGCGAGCATCGACAAGGCTCCGGTCAGAACGGCCACAGGACGTCGAGGAGCTTCTCGAACCAGTTCTTGTGCACGACGTTGCTGCGGCCGCCTTCGCTGTCGTAGAGGATGTCGGCGTCGGCGATGCGGTCGCTGCTCACGACGTTGTCGGAGCCGATGTCGACCGGCCGCACCAGGCCGCGCACGCGCATCTCCTTCACGTCGCCGTCGAGGTGGATCGTGCGGCGCCCCTCGATCAGCAGCGCGCCGTTGGGCTTGACGTCGAGGACGACGGCCGACAGCCGCGTCTCGAACCGGCCCTGCTGCGAGTACTTGGTCTCGCCGTCGACGTTGCGGCTGCTGGTGTACTTGACGGCCGGCAGCGTCCCGAACGTCTCGGGATGGATGTCGAAGACCTGAAGCGCGCTGTCGAGGCCGGAGCTCTTGTTGGTCTCGAGCTTGCCGTTGTCCTGGAGCGTCTGCGCCTCGCTCACGACCACGGTCACGAGGTCGCCGATCTCGAGCGCCGAGTGGTCGGCGATCGAGCCGCGCCGGCTGGTGCCCGGCTTCCCCCACAGCGACTGCGCGGAGGCGCCTTCGCAAAGAAGCGCCGTCGCCAGCGCCGCCGCCACGACGATCCGCGCGCTGCCCATCGCTCCGCCCCTCGCAAGGTCCGTCACCGTGGGTCCCCTCACTTCACGCGGGCGACGACTTCGCCCGTCGGACGCCGCTCGATCAGCTCGACCTGCAGCGTCCGCTGCGTGGTCGGATTCGTCACCGGGATGGTCTCGCCGCGGCGGCCGGGCTTCTGCGCGACGCAGCTCAGCACGATCTCGAGCGCGCCGTCGCGCAGGACGCAGCGCACCGTCCCGCCCTTGTCGACGAGCTGCGGCGCCTCGAACGCCTCCTTCACCAGCACGGCGCCGGCGGCGAGGTCGCGGCGCGCGACGTGGCCGGCGATCTCCGAAGCGGCCGCGACCGGCACGCCCGGGACGTTGGTCCACTCGCCGTCGATCACGATCACCTGCTCGGCGGTCACGCGCTCGCCCTGCCGCACGTCGGTGAGCAGGCGGAGCTGGTGGCCGAAGCGGCGGATCTTGAGCACCACGACGCGCTCGCCGACGAGCGTCGCGCCCTGGAAGACGCTCACCTTCACCTGCACCTGGCCGCTGGTCGGCTTCCCGACCAGCGAGCTGGCGAACGCCGCGTCGCCGCCGCCGTCGAGCAGCGGCACGGCGTCGGGACGGGAGACGCGCTCCATGACGATGCGGTCGCCGAGCTGCGCGGTCTCCTTCTGGAGGTGGCGCTCAGCGGCCTCGATCACGGCGTCGGCGGCGAGCTCGTGCCAGTTGGCCGAGACCTCGACGTCGGGCGCGCCGACGATGCGGCGCCGGTCGAGCTCGAGCCCCGCGAGGCGCGCGGCGAGCAGGATGCCGGCCGGCGTGATGCGGCGCGGGCGGCCCGACGCGGGCGCCGGGCCGAGCTCGAGCGAGCGGGCGCGCGCCACGGCGGCGCCGGGGCCGTTCAGGTCGGCCACGTCGGCGAGCACGACCGGGGTGTGGCGCACCTCCGCGCCCGGCTTGAGGACGACCAGCAGCTCCTTGGGAACGGGCAGGAGCGGCGCGGCGATCTCTTCGCCGGGTTCGCGAGGTTCGCTCGCGAGCGCGCAGAGCAGGACGAGGAGCTTCATGGGGCTCAGCGCACCAGGCCCGCGGTTTCCTGGAGCATCTCGTCGCCCGCCTTGATCGCCTTCGAGTTGATCTCGTAGGCGCGCTGCGCGGTGATGAGGTTCACCAGCTCGCCGACCACGTCGACGTTCGAGCGCTCGAGCATGCTCTGGCCGAGCGTGCCGGTGCCGTCGACGCCGGGCGACACCTGCGACGGCGCGCCGGACGAGGCGGTCTCGTACATCAAGTTGCCGCCGCCGGCGCGCAGCCCCGCGTCGTTGGGGAAGCGCGTGATGGTGAGCTGGCCGACCTGCGACGTCGTGCCGTCGCTGTTGACGATCGTGACCGTGCCGTCGGGCGCGATCGCGAGGTTCTTGCTGGCAGTGTTGGGGATCGTGATGTTCGGCTCGATCTTGAAGCCCTGCGACGTCGTGAGGGCGCCGTTGCCGTCGATGGAAAGCCCGCCGTCGCGCGTGTAGGCCTTCTGGCCGTTCGGGAGCTCGACCGTGAAGAAGCCCTCGCCCATGATCGCGAGGTCGAGCGAGCGGCCGGTCTGCTCGATCACGCCGGGCGTGAAGACCTTGGTCGTGGAGGTCAGCTCGGCGCCCGAGCCGATCTGCACGCCGGACGGCGTCGCGAAGCCGTTCTGGGACAGGGCGCCGGGCTCCTTCAGGACGACGTAGAGCAGGTCCTGGAAGTTGGCCTGCGTGCGCTTGAACCCCGCCGTGTTCACGTTCGCGAGGTTGTTCGCGATGACGTCGACGTTGGTCTGCTGGACCTTCATCCCCGTCGCCGCGGTGTAGAGCCCCTTCATCATCTCGCGTCCCCCCCTTGGATTCCGTGCGTCGTCCGTCTCAGCGCAGGCCGTCGTTCAGGCGGCGGCGCAGCTCGCTCTCGACCGAGATCGCGCGTTGCGCGGCCTCGTACTGCCGCTGCACCGCGATCAGGTTCACCAGCTCGTCGAGCGCGTTCACGTTGGAGCGCTCGCGCTGGCGCTGCCGCACCTGCGCTCCCTGCGCTCCGGTCACCTCGAGGCGGTCGTCGGCGCGCCAGTAGCCGCCGGTCGCGTCGTCGAGGCGCTGCGGCTCGACGAAGTTGACGAGGCGCAGGCGGCCGACGTCGGCGCCGTCGCCCTTGACCGTGCCGTCGTTCTGGACCTCGAACTTCGAAGTCGGGCTGCCGAGGCGCAGCGGGCCGCCCTCGCCGAGGACGCGGCCGCCGTGCTCGTCGACCAGCGTCCCGTCCGGCTCCGCGTGCAGGTGGAGCGCGCGCGTGAACTGCGTCCGACCGTTGAGTTCCACCGCAAAAAAGCCGGGGCCGTCGATCGCGACGTCCATCGGGTCGCCGGTGTCGAGCAGGTCGCCCTGCGTGAAGTCGCGCACGACGGAGCGGTCGGGCGCGGCCGGGTCGGACGCCTTCGCGCTCGCGAGCTCCTGCGAGAAGAGTTCGGAGCGGGCGATCAGCCGCTTGTGACCCGCCGTCTCGGCGTTGGCGAGGTTCGAGGCGACGATCTCGAAGCGCTTCTCGAGACCGTGCATCGCGAACGCCATCGCGCGCGGGGCGCTGCGCGGGTCGATCGAGCGGACCGAAGCGGTGGCAGGGGTCGACATGGCGCGCCGCCTTTGGCAGCGCCCGTGCCGTCCGGTCCGTGAATCACAAGACTTTTGTTGTCAAGCAGTTACGACGACGTCGCGACTTCCGTCGGGGGCCGCGCCCGGAACCGCGTTCCGGGCCGCGGGCGGCGACCCGGAAAGCGCTTCGGAGCCGCTGCGGAGCGACTTTGCGAGCGGGTCGTCGGGGCAGCGCGCGAGGTAATGGTCGAGGAGCTTCACCGCCTCCTGCGGCCGGCCGAGCCGCGCGGTCGCGAGCGCCGAGAACCAGAGCGCGTCGAGGTCGGCCGGCGCGGCGCGCAGCGCGGTGACGGCGAGCTTCAGCACGTCGCCCCACCGGTTCGACTCGGCCGCGGCGCGCGCGAGCAGGGCGGCGTCGCCCGAGTGGCGCGCGGCGAAGGTCTTCCAGTTCTCGGCCTGCTGCCGCTGCAGGTCGACGCCGAGCGCCTGGAAGGTCCGGTTCCCGAAGTGCCAGACGAAGGCATCGCGCGCGATCACGAGGCGCCGTCCGGCGCGGCGCAGGCGGCGGCAGAGCTCGTCGTCCTCGAAGGTCCCGCGCCCGTACTCCGATGCGAGCCCGCCGAGCGGGAGCAGGTCGGCGCGGCGCGCCACGAAGCAGAAGCCGGAGAGGAAGGCGACGTCCTCGCTCTTGCCGCGCTCGCGCTCGCACCAGCGTGCCGCGAGCTCGCGCATGTCGTCGAGGTCGCGCAGCGGCCGCTCGCCGCCGGTCAGGTCGACCTGCTGGCGCCCCTTCGCGTAGCTCGTGCACGGGCCGACGAGCGCGACGCGCGGGTCGGCCTCGAGGCGCGCGATCAGCGGCTCGAGCCAGCCGTCGGTCAGGAGCGTGTCGTTGTTCAGCACGCATACGAGCGGCGCCGTCGCGGCCGCGAGCCCCTGGTTCACCGCGCCCGCGAAGCCGCGGTTCTCCTCGTTGCGGATCGTGCGGACGTGCGGCCGGCCGGCGAGCAGCTCGCGCGTGCCGTCGCTCGAGCCGTTGTCGACGACGACCACCTCGAGTCCGGCGCCGCGCCGCGCGAGCTCGTCGAGGCAGGCGCGCGTGTAGTCGACGGCGTTGCAGACCGGGATCACGACGCTCGCGCGCGGCGCGGCGGCGACGGCGGCCGGCGCGGACGCGGCGACGACGGCGGCCG
Organism: Planctomycetota bacterium; assembly: GCA_036732755.1. GTDB lineage: Bacteria > Planctomycetota > B15-G4 > B15-G4 > SIAN01 > DASRRB01. Next base: position 49,294 of record DAINBU010000007.1, on the reverse strand, counting down.
GGCGCGCCACGAAGAGCAGCTGGTGGTCGCGCGACTCCTCGGCGAAGCCGCGCACGTCGACGCCGGCGCGCTCGAGCGCGGCGACGACCTCGTGCGGCGCGCCGTCTTCGGCCCAGCGCGTCCCCTCGGCGTGGCCGACCTCGAAGCCGCTCTCCGCGAAGAGGCGGCGCGCGCTGGCGCGCGTGAAGAAGCGCAGGTGGGTGCGGTCGAGGATGCCGGCCGCCTCGTAGCGGAATTCGCCGGCGAGGAGCTGGCGCACGACCGACCAGTGGCGCACGTTCGGCAGGCTCGCGACGACGACGCCGCCGGGTGCGAGGAGGCGGCGCGCCTGTACGAGCGCCTCTTCCGGTGCAGCGAGGTGCTCGAGCACGTCGGCAAAGACGACCGCGTCGAAGTTGGCGGCGGGCAGCGAGCGCATGCACGCGAGCGCGTCGCCGACGCGCACGTCGTCGAGCTCCTCGCCGGCGCGCGCCGCGGCCGTCCGGTCGATCTCGATGCCGGTGACGCGCGCGCCGCGGCGGAAGCGCAGCGCCCCGCCGAGCAGCCCCGCGCCGCAGCCCACGTCGAGCACGCGCGTCGCGAGCGGCGGCACGAGCGCGCGCACCTCGGGGCGGTCGTGCTGGAAGTAGGCCACGCGCTTCTCGAGGCGGCGGCGCGCGCCGGGCTCGCCCACGCGCAGCGCCGCGTCGACGACCGCGCGCGCGGCGTCGTGCCAGGTGCGCTGCGTGCCGAGCGCGCGGCGGCGCGCCGCGGCCGCGGCGTCGTCCTCGGCGAGGGCCGCGCCGACGGCGGCGACGAACTCCGCCTCGCTGCGCGCGAGGCGCAGCGCGCCGTCGTGCTCGCGCGCCCCCGCGACCGGCGTGCTCACGATCGGCCGCCCGCTCGCGAGGTATTCGAAGATCTTCTGCGGGTCCATGCCCTCGGTGAGCGCGCCCTCCTGGTGCGGCACGATCAGGACGTCGCTGTGCTGCAGCAGGGCGGGCACTTCGGAATACGGCCGCGCCCCGATCCAATGGACGTTCGCGAGCGCGCGTTCGTCGATGCGCCGCAGCGCGGCGAGCAATTCTTCTCCGCCCGTCCCGGCCAGCAGCACGGTCGCCTGCGGGAAGGCGCGCGCGACCGCGATCAGGAGCTCCGGCCGCAGGCGCAGGCGCAGGTTGCCGGCGTAGGTGATGCGCGGCCGCTCGAGCGCCGCGATCGACTCCGGCTCCGGCGCCGGCGTCGCGTAGGCGCTCGCGTCGACGGCGTTGCGGATGCAGTGCGCGACCGGCTGCAGCCGCGACCACTCGGCGACCATCGCCGGCGAGTTCGAGATCAGGAGGTCGCTCGCCCGGACCAGCCGTTCGTAGCGGCGCTGCAGCGCGAGCCGCTCCTCGCTGCGCGGGGCGGCGTACTCGCGGTGGTCGTCCTCGACCTCGGTCAGGAGCCAGGTGAAGCGCTCGCCGAACGAGGCGACGACGCGGTCGGCGAGCACGCCCGGCGCGCTCGCCCAGAGCAGCGACGGGCCAGCGAACGCGCCGGCGTCGGCGCAGGCGCGCGCGACCTGGGGCAGGACCGACGCCCACGGATCGCGCTCCGTGCGCGCGACCGCCGGCGTGAAGAGGCGCAGCTTGCCGTCGATGACCCCGCGCGCGCGGGCGCGCGTCCGCTCGAGCAGCGCGTCGCGCTCGCGGTCGCCGCGCGGCGCCTCGTCGAGCGCCTCGCGCGCGACCGGCGGTTCGACGTGCAGGACGCACGCGACGCGCGGATCGTCGACGAGCGCCCGCGTGAGCCGCTCGTCGCGCAGCCCGAAGGTTCCGAAGTCGTTCTGGTACCAGAGCTTGACGATGACGAGACGGCCCGAGGGCGGCACGCCCGGCCCGCTCGAAGGCTCCGCCCGCTCCGGCGGCGCGCGCGGCGGCCTCACGGGCATGCGACGAGTCCCGGTTTTGCCGTCGCGAGGCGCAGTCCGCGGCGGGCCAGCCGTTCGAGCAGCGTCCCGGCGCCGCCGGGATCGCTCTCGAGGACGTCGCGCCGGATCGCGACGAGCTCTTCGGGCAGCCGCGCGGCCAGCTCCGCCTGCGCGAGCGGCCCGCCGCTGTCGCCCTCGACGTTGCAGGCGCCGATGCACGGCAGCGTGCCGAGCGTGACGCGGATCGCCTCCCATTCGGAGCGCGTCGGCGCGCACGAGCCGTCGAGCAGCACGAAGAAGCTGGCGTCGCTCGCGCCGAGCAGCGCCCGCCGCAGCGCTCCGCCTGCCGTATCGCGCGGCAGCGCGAGGCGGACGATGCGCGCATCGGACGGGAGCGCCAGGTCGGGCGCGCCGGCCGGGATCGCGACGATCAGGCGGCCGTCGGGCGGGAGATTCGCACGCACGACCTCGATCGCCTCGCGTAGCGAAGCGTCACCGGCCACCAGCACGGCGGCCCCGTTTTCGAGCGGCGCCGCGCAGCGCTCGAGCGCCTCGCGCGGGGCGCCCTGCACGGCGTGGACGAAGCCGCGCGCGAGCTCATGGCGCGTGAGGCGCAGCAACAGCCGCGCGAAGTCGTCGGCCACCTTCGAGAAGAGCTCGTCGGCGCGCTCGCGCTGGGCGACGACGACGCGCGTGAACTCGCGCAGCGACTCCTCGAGCGACTGCGCGCAGCGTGCCTGTCCGTCGGCGTCGCGCAGCAGCGTCGCGACCAGCGTCTCGGCGGCCGCCCGCTCCAGCCCGATCCCCTGCAGGAACGCGGGCGGCGCGGAGGCGCCGTGCTTCTCGAGCAGGCGGCACCAGTCGGCGCCGAGGTCGCGCGCGCGGCGTCGCCACGCGCCGAGGTCGTCGGCGGCGCGGCGCGTCGCGCGGAGCGCCGGGTCGAACCGGATCGCGCCGAGGCGCACGGCGAGATCGACGCCGTCGAGCCGCTCGAGCCCGGCGTCGAAGCCGCCGAGGCGCGCGAGCGTCGCGCGCGGCGCGCTGAGGAAGGCCGATGTGCAGCAGTCGGGCGCGATCGCGCCGGCGTGGAAGAACTCGGAGGTCGGCGCCTCGAGGCCGAGCTGGACGAGGGTGCGCGTGAGCGGAGCGACCGCGAGGTCGGCGAAGTCGACGCGACCCACGACGATCTGCTCGGCGCCGCCGGCGTGCGCGGCGAGGACGCGCTCGAGCGCGTCGCTGTCCGGCTCGACGTCGGCGTCGAGGAAGAGGACGACGCGGCCGCGCGCGGCGGCGAGCGCCTCGTTGCGCGCGGCCGGGCCCGACGCGTCGGCGAGGATCGTCTCGAAGCGCGGCGCGGCGAGCGTCTGGCGGGCGAGGCCGCGCTGCGCCGCCGTCTCGCCCGCGGACTCGGGCGCCCCGACGACGACGACGGAGAGGTCGATCGCCGGCGCCGCCGCGGGCCGCGCCCGATCCGGGATCGCCTGGGCGAGCGCGCGGGCGATCGCCGGATCGATCTGCGCGGTCAGCTCCGCGAGGTCGGCGAGGCAGCGCGTGACCACCTCCGCCTCCCCGGAGTCGCGGGCGTCGCGCCAAAGCGCTTCGTAGTCGCGGAACGTCGCGCTCGAAGCACCCGCGGCGGCCTGCGCGCGGATCGCGGCGTAGCGCTGGATCAGTTCGTCACGGCGTCCCATGGTCTCCCCCTCCCGCCGGCCGCGGCCGGCGACCTATGGCCCGCCGGCGGATGCCGGCGATTCATGCACTGTCGCTCTTGGCACGACCCTCGGTGAGCGCCGCGGCGCGGTCGGCCGACCGCTCGCCCTGCCGGCGGATCACGAAGACCTCGCCGCCCTTGCCGCTCGGCGCGAGCACCGCGTAGCCGCGGTAGAAGCCCGCGTGCGCGCCGGCGAGGACGCGGATCGCCTCGCCGTGGCGCGGCCGGACGTTCCGGAACCGGATCAGCAGCCCGTCGCTCGCGCTCGCGACGAGCGTCGCCTCGAAGCGCGGCACCTCGTCGTCGGCCAGGCGCGCGGAGAAGCGCTCGACCTTCTCGACGTGCACCCGCTCGTCGGCGCCGCGCCACGCGAGCTTGACGCGCGACGCGGTGAGCGCGACCGGACGGTCGATCAGGATCTGCAGCGTGCGCCCCATGCAGCGGCCGCGGACGCGCACGCGCGCCTCGCGATACTCGACGCCGCGCCGCACGACGATCAGCACCTCCTGGCCGGTGAGCAGGCGGTCGGCCGACTCCTTGTCGGCGAGGCCCGGCTGCAGTCCGACCTGGAGCGCGTGCGGCGGCGCGCCGAGCACGCGCCCCTCGAGCTGGCGCACGCGCTGCGCGTCGAGGCGCAGCACGAAGGTCACGGGGGTCCCGACCTCGATCGCCGGCGGCTCCGTCCAGCGGTGGTCGAACGGGACGCGGCGGCGCAGCGAGAGCACGCGCGAGAGCTCGTCGCGCCGCTCCGAGGCGGGCGAGGAGCGGCGCACGTACTCGCTCGCCGCGGCGTCGAAGGCGCCGCGGTTGCGCACGAGCAGCGGCACGCGCCCGCCGTCGGCGCGCCGCGCGACGGCGCGGAAGAGCGCGAGCTCCTCGGGCTGCAGTCCGGCCGCGCGCAGGAGGCGCAGGTGGCGCGCGACCCAACGCGCGCGGCGCACCCGCGCGGCGACGAGCAGCACGAGGAGCACCAGCAGCGCGACGCAGGCGACGATGCCCACGTTGCGCAGCAGGTCCTCGCTGCTCGTGCCGAAGTTCCGCAGGCCGTCGCCGACGGCCCGCAGGCGCTCGTCGACGGACAGGCCGCGCCGTCCGTCGAGTGCGTGCAACGCCTGGATCATGTCGTGGCGGGCTCCCGCGGCTCAGATGATCTGGGTGAGGTCCTGCAGGAGCTGGTCGGTGACGCGGATCACGCGTGCGTTGGCCTCGAAGCCGCGCTGCGCCTCGATCAGCTTCACGAACTCCTCGGCCACGTCGACGTTCGACGCCTCGAGCGCGCCGCCCATGATCTGGCCGGGGCGTCCGCCGCCGGCCGCCTGGAGCTGCGCCGTCCCGGAGTTGGTCGACTCCTGGAACATCGTGGCGCCGACGCGCAGGAGGCCTTCCGCGTTCGAGAAGACCGCCAGCGCGATCTGGTCGAGCACCTGGCTCTGGCCGTTGCTGTAGGCGCCGACGATCGTGCCGTCGCTGTTGACGCTCATCGAGACGAGCTCGCCCGTGGCGTAGCCGTCCTGCGAGCGGGCGTTGAGGCTCGCCGTCTGGCCGAGCTGCGTCACGCCGTCGAGCTGGCCGCTCGTGCCGACGTTCAGCGCGATCGTCTGCGCCGCGGTGAGGCCGTCGAAGGTGATTTGCAGATTCGCGTCGCCGCTCCCCGAGCCGGTGACCGCCGCGAACGAGCCGTCCTCGTTGAAGCGCACGCCCTGCACGACGCCGTCGACGACCAGGTCGTTCGCGTCGTCGGTGGTCGCCGCGACGTTCCACTGCGCGTCGTCGACGCGCGTGAAGGTCAGCGTGAGCGTGTGGCTCAGGCCGCGCGTGTCGTAGACGTCGAGGCTGGTGCGCGCCTGGTCGGGGTCGGTGCCGGCCGTCGTCTCCGTGAAGCCGTGCAGCGAGAACGTGGTCTGCCCGGCGTTCGCGACGTCGTCGGTGAGCGTCACGCCGAGGGTCGCGAGGCCGGTCTCGTCGGCGGTGACGACCAGGTTGCCGCTCGCGTCGATCGCGACGGTCGCGTCGCTCACCAGGTTGTCGACGAAGTCGCGCAGGTCGCCGAGCGTGGTGCCGTCGGTGCCGTAGACGAAGGTCCCGGCGAAGGCCTGGCCGGCCGCGTTGGTGCCGGCCACGTCGATACGGTCGCCGTTCTGGTAGTCGACCACGTTGTCGGCGAGGTCGTTCAGCGCGGTGGCGGCGGTGGCCGGCGACGAGACGCCGGTCACGAGCGTCGTCGAGAGGCCGAGGAGCGCCGCCGGCGAGCCGGTGCCGTCGTCGACCTTGATCGCCGAGACCTCGCCGGTGCGGTTCGAGGTGATGACGAGCGAGCCCGACGAGCCGTCGACGGTCGCGCCGGTGAGCTGCGCCTGCATCACGGTCGCGACGTCGGTCGCCGACGCGGTCGCGATGTTGGAGCCGAGCGCCGTGAAGTCGGCGGCGCGGAAGGTGACGGTCTGGGTCACGCCGTCGTCGACCCTGACGTCGAGCGTGTCGCCGTCGGCGAGCGCGAAGGGGCCGGTCGCCGAGCCGCCCACCACCGCGTGCGTGCCGCCCTGGAAGGCGGACGCCGTGGTGAGGACCTCGGCGAACGGACCGCCCACCTTCGCCGGCAGGTTGCCGCCGAGGTGGATCGTCCCCGTCTCCTTGGCCGGAAGCAGCGTGTCGATCGGGAGGCGGATGTCCTGGCCCGACGCGCTGCGCACGCGGTAGCCGGTGCCGGGGTCGACCAGGAAGTCGTCCTTGTCGATGCCGAAGCCGCCGGCGCGCGAGTAGAGGTTCTGCGTGCCGGTGTTGAGCACGAAGAAGCCGTTGCCCTGGACGGCGAGGTCGAACGGCCGGCCGGTGGCGTTCAGCACGCCCTGGTCGTTGCGGATGTCGACCGAGTGGACCGTGACGCCGAGCCCGACCTGCTTCGGGTTCACGCCGCCGATCGTCGAGGTCGGCGCCGAGCCGTTGGAGAAGGTCTGCGACATCACGTCGGCGAAGGTGACGCGGCTGCGGAAGTAGCCGGTCGTGCTCGAGTTCGCGAGGTTGTTGCCGATCACGTCGAGATAGAACTGGTGGACGCGCAGGCCGGAGAGCGCGGAGGTGAGTGCACCAGACATCGGATCAGCCCTCCGCCCGGACCGCGGTCACCGCGTTGAGCGGGACCTTGGCGCCATCGACGTCGAGGACGACCTGGCCGTTGTCGGCGCTCACGCCCGACACGACGCCGCTGTGGTCGGCTCCGCTGACCGGATCGACGTAGTCGACCACGCGCCCGATCATCGACGCGGTCTGCGTCATGGTCGTGAGCGCGGAGAGCGACTGCTGCAGCGCGGCCATCTGCGCCAGCGTCGTGTTGGTGCCGAGCTGCGTCTGCAGCTGCGTGTACTGCGCGAGCTGCGTCAGGAACTGCGTGTTGTCGACCGGCTGCAGCGGATCCTGCGCGGACATCTGCGCCGTGAGCAGCCTGAAGAAGTCGACGCCCGACGCGAGGCGCTCCGCCGAGAGGCCGTTGGTGGAGTCCAGCGCCGACGGGGAGGACGCAGAGCGGTACGACTGGAGCGGATCGACCGTGGTGGCCATGGGGTCCTTCCTTGGTACGGGGTTCAGGCAGTGACGTCGACGAGGCGGTTCGGGTCGACCGCGATTCGGGAGGGAGCACGCGGCTCCGCGGCAGCGCGCGGGATCGCTCCCGACGACGTCTCCCGCGGAGCCGCTGGCCTCTCCTCCCCCTTCGCCTCCCGCTGGAGGTCGAAGGTGGCTCCCCCGCCGTGCTGGCGGAGGTTCTCTTCCAGGTCTTTCAGCACCGGGCCGAGCAGGCGCTCGACGTGCGGCTCGCAATGGACGACGCCGCGGATCTCGTCGCCGCGCAGTTCGAGGCGGAAGCGCAGCGCGCCGAGCTCGGGCGGATCGAGGCGGAGCTCGACCTCCCAGGTCCGGCCGCGCCGGCCGAAGCGCAGCTCCGGCTCGAGGCGCTCGAGCAGCGCCGGCAACGCGTGCGGGACGTCGGAGAGCGCGACGCGCGGGAGCGCCTCGAGAATGGGAGCGCGTCCGGCGGCGACTTCGGGTGCGGCGGCCGGCGCGTGGGCCGCGGCCGCCGGCGGCGTCTTGGCCGCGACCGGCGCGCCGGCGTCGGCGGCGAGGAGCGCGGTGAATGGATGGAGCGTGTCGACGGTCGCGCGCGCGCCGTCGGCTTGCGACGGCTCGGCACGCTCCGTCGTCGCGACGGCGGCGCGCACGAGCTCGCCGACGAGCGACGGTTCCGACGGATTCGCCAGGTTCGACGGGGCGTCTCCCGAGGCGGCGCCGAGCGTGAGCGGAGCGAAGGCGAAGTCGGGCACGAGCGGCGCGCCGGTCTTCGGGTCGCAGCTGACAGCGACGTCGGAGACGATCGCGTCGGAAGGCGTGGGCGTTCGAGTGCCGTCGAGCGCGAGCGGCGGCGCTTCCGGGGTCTCCGGCGGTGGCGCGATCCCGAGCGCCGCGAGCGCGAGCGCGACCTCGTCGTCGCCTTGCTTCGCGTCGGTGCGCTTCGGCGCGGCGGGGTCCGCGGGTGAATCGTCGCGATCGCCCGCGTCGCGTTCGCGGTCGTGGCGCGCAACAAGTGCGGTCTCCCGTCCGAGTTCGTCCGAAAAACGGACTCGCCCGGACGGGAGCTCCGCGGGGGTGATCTCCGCGTCGTATTCCGGCGCCCTGCGCGGGGCAGCGATCGCGATGCTCTGCAGCGGCAAGTGGGTGCCCTTGGCCATCTCGCTCGAACTGGCGAGGTCGACCGGGGCAAGTCAAAGCCGGTGCCGACGCGGCGAGGGACGGCCGGCGCGCCGGCACGCGTCCCGTGCAACCCCCGCGGCCATCACGACTTGCGAGCATCTTCCGGCGTCGGGCCGAGGCGCATGGCGCCGGTCCCCGCGACGCCCGAGGTCCGAACTCCGTTCCGGGTGCACGGCTCCCGGACCGAAGCCCTTTCTTCGGAGCGGCGGGACGGCGCGCCGCGCGATCGATGCTTTTCTTCGTCAGAAACAAGTTCGATGTGGTCGATGTCGGGAGCATGGACATCGCGAGACTTCCGTCCGCGCCCGCGAGCTCGACCGGCGCCACGTCGTCGACCGGCGCGCCCGCGAATGCTCCGTCCGCGGCTGCTCCGCTCGCGCGCGCTCCGCTGGAGGCGGGCGACGGCTCCGACCGCGTCGAGCGCTCGGAGGAGCTCGCGGCCGCCATCCTCGAGCAGAAGGAGGGGCTCGCGCGCCTCGCCCCTCCGCCGCAGGAGCGGATCGACGAGTACCGCGCCGGACTCGCCGACGCCGACTCGGTCTCGCGCACGTCCTTCGAGACCGCGGCGTCGGGACTGCTCCGCGGCGAGATCTTCTTCGCGCCGGCTTCTCCGGGCGCGTGAGCCGGCCGGTCTCCCGGCCGCTCCCCTCCTCGTTCGTCCGTCTCGTCTCGCTTCGCGTTCCGACCTTCGGGCGGCCAATCGGTCTTTCCCGGAGCCGGGAGCCGTGGATGCGCAGGTGGAGGGGCTTCGCGTCCTCTTGCACCCCGGCCCCGGGAACGACCGCCCTAGGCCTTGTGGCTACCGACTAACCGAGGTTCTGCAGCAGCTGCAGCGCGTTCTGCGGCTGCACGTTCGCCTGTGCCAGCACCGCGATCGACGCCTGCTGCAGGATCGAGTTGCGCGTGAGCTCGGCCGACTCGGAGGCGACGTCGACGTCGCGGATGCGCGACTCGGCGGCGGTGAGGTTCTCGACGCTCACGCCGAGGTTGGTGATCGTGGACTGCAGGCGGTTCTGGAGCGCGCCCAGGTCGCCGCGAGCGGCGACGACCACGTCGATCGCGGCGTCGATGCCCGTGATGGCCGTCGTGGGCGAGCCGGCCGAGCCGATGTCGAGCGCGGTGATGCCGAGGTCGCTCGCCAGGACCGAGACCAGGCCGACGCTCAGCGTGTCGACGTTGGTGACGTTGTTGGCGCCGACCTGGAAGACGACGTTCACGGTCGAGCCGTCGAGCATGTTCACGCCGTTGAACTGGGTCGACCGCGCGATGCGGTCGATCTCGGCGATCAGGCTGGTGAACTCCTGGTTCAGCGTGTCCCGGTCGCTCGCGGAGACGGTGCCGTTGTTCGCCTCGATGGCGAGCTCGCGCATCCGGATCAGGATGCTGTCCATCTCGTTCATGGCGCCTTCGCCGACCTGCACCATCGAGATGCCGTCGTTGGCGTTGCGCTGCGCCTGGGAGAGGCTGCGGATCTGGGCGCGCATGCGCTCCGAGATCGCCAGCCCGGCGGCGTCGTCCGCGGCCGTCGTGATGCGCAGGCCGGTGGACAGGTGGGCGAAGTTCTTCTCCAGCCGGGTCGTGACGGCGTCCAGGCTGCCGCGAGCGCTGAGGCTCGCCAGGTTCGTGTTGATGACCAGACTCATGGGAACGGTTCCTCCAACTTTGGGCGACGCGGATCGCGTTGCTCGCCCAAGTGATTCGGAGGATCAGTTCCGCGCTTGAGCCGGTTTTTCCGGATTCGTGGCGGCGAGCGGGCGCGCCGGCGCAGTCTCCCGGGCGGGGAAGAGGGTCCGCACGAACGAGCCGGCGACGAAGCGGGCGAAGGAATCGAACGGGATCTGCGTCGCGGAGACTGGATCTTCCTCGTGGCCTGTCTCGTGCTTGCGCCACGAGAGGAGCGAGGCGCGCGTCGTCGAATCGCGCGCGTCGAGCGTGTCCTTGGCCGACCACAGGCGCGCGCCGTCGCGCGCGTCGATCAGCTCGAGCTCGACGCCGACCGCCGGCTCGCCGTGCGCGCGCCCGAAGGCGAGCCGCCCGAAGAGCACCGCATCGGCGTCCCACTCGCGATGGAGCCGGATCAGGCCGGCGGTGTCGCGCCCGCCGCCGTTCGCGACCTCGTCGCGCGTCGAGCGGGGCAGCTCGATCTCGGCGGGCGCCACCACGTCGAACCCGCACGAGTCGCGCAGCGCCTGCGCCAGCGCGGCGCGCAGCTTGTCGGCGTGCTCCGGCAACGCGTCCCCCACCTTGAACGGCAGGACCAGGACGCGCCGCACCGGCTGCCGCGGCGGCTGCGCGCTGCGGTAGCCCCGCACCGCGACCCAGGACGGCGCCTCGGGCGTCACCCAGTCGAGGCTGCCGCAGCCGGCCAGGAGGCCGGACAGCACCGCGAGGGCGGCGCGCCGCAGGGCGCGCCCGCGACTATCCGCCTTCCGCATTCTCCGCCTCCTGCACCTTGGCGAGGATCAGCTCGCGCTCGACGCGGACGCGCAGGATGCGCTCCTGCAGGACCTCGTCGGCGAGCAGCCGCGCGCGCGCCTCGCTGTCCTTCACGAGCTGGCGGAGCTGCTCGATCTCCTGGTCGACGCGGGTGCGCGCCTGCGTCGACGTCTCGGCCGCCTGCGCCAGGTTCTGGTTCTCCTTCCTCAGCTGCTCGACGACGGCGGAGAGCGAGGCGTTGTCGGTCTTGAACCTCGCCCCCTCGCCCTCGAGCTTCTGGATGCGGGCGCGCGCCGCCTCGAGCTGCTCGAGGATCGTGCCCCCGCCCGCTGCCGGCGCGGCCGACTCGCCGGCGCCCTTCGCGTCGCCCTTGGCGGCGGGCGCGGCCTTCGGGTCCGCGGACGCCTCGCCGGCGGGCGCGCGCTCCGAGCCGCCGCGCGCGGCCGCCTCCCACGGATTGCCCTTCGGCGTGTAGGGCTGGCCGGAGCCTCCGCCCGGCAGCGTGCACGCGCACGCGGCCAGCACGGACAGGAGCTTCGCGATCTTCCGGAACCTCATGTCTCGCCTCCTAAGGCTGCTTTCACTTCGCCGCCGGCGGCGCGTCGAGCTCGAGCTCGTGGACGCGTCCGCAGCGACAGCGCACGACGATTCCCTGGACGACTCCGCGGTCGCGCACCACCTCGACCTCGGCGGGCGGACCCTCTTCGGCCGGCGGGCGCGGCTCCCACGGCACGACGGTGCCGTGCGTCGCGACCTGCCCCGCCTTGAGCACGCGTCCCCGTCCGGCGCTCATGTCACGCGCCCTCCAGCTGGCGGCCGAGGCGGTGGTTCAGCAGCACGAGCGCGTGCTGCAGGATCTGGCTCACGCGCGACTCGGTGATCTCGAGCACGCGGCCGATGTCCTTCAGCAGCAGGCCGTGCCGGTAGTAGAGGACGACGACTTCCTGCTCGCGCTTGGGGAGCGTCGCGATGGCGCCGGCGAGCAGGTGCTTCGCCTCGTTGATCTGCGCCAGCCACGCCGGGTCGTCGGCGAGGTTGCCCTCGAACGACTCGGGGTCGACGCCGGTGCACGACTCGCTCGTCCCGCGCGAGTGGTGGTCGGAGAGTGCGCGCGCGCGCAGGACCTCCTCGAGCTCCGGCGCCGAGAGGCCGAGCTCCTCCTGCACCTCGAGGAAGGTCGGCTCGCGGCCGACCCGCTCGGTCAGCGCCGTGCGCGCCTCCTCGTAGGCGCGCAGCCCGTCGCGGCGCGCGCGCGGCAGCACGTCGAGGCGGCGCAGCTCGTCGAGCACGGCGCCCTGGATCGCGATGTAGGCGAAGGTGCGGAACGACGCGCCGCGCGCCGGATCGTAGGTGCGCGCCGCAGTGAGCAGCCCGAGGATCCCGACCTCCTCGAGGTCGTCGCGGCCGAGGGTCGGCGGCAGGTGGATCGCGAGGCGGCCGACCACGCGCCGCACGAGCGGTAGGTGGCGGCGCACGAGCTCCTCGGCGGAGCTCGGGTTGCCGGCGCGGTAGGCGGCGAGGAGCTCCGTGCTCATCGGACCGCCTCCGCCGGCTCGGCCGCGCGCGCCGCCGCGGGCGCCGCGTCCTCGGCGCGGGCCGCCGCGGGCGCGGCCTCGAAGGTCGCCTCGCCGTCGCGGTCGGTCCCCTCCTTCGGACGCTCGCGCACCGACTCCGAGAGGCGCGCCAGCACGATCTTCTCCAGCGCCACTCCGATCGCGAGGCCGGCGACGAACGCCGCCGCCAGCGCGAGACCGGCGTTCTCCAGGCGCGTGAGCGGCGACTGGCCGCGCGCGACGCCGATCAGCCACGCGGCGGCGAACGCGAGGAGGGCGAAGAGGGCGGCGACGCGGCGGGTCATGCGCCGGCCCTCGCGGCGGACGGCTCGGCGAGCGAGACGACCGCGACCGGTTCGACGCGGCGGGCGGCCGCGGCCTCGGCGTAGCTCAGCACGACGGTGCGCGGCGCGACGCTCTTCAGGAGGTCACGCAGGAACGTGCGCGCCTCGGCGCGCACCAGCACGACCGCCTCCTGGCCGCGCTCGACGAGGCGCTTCACCTCGCCGACGACGCGGTCGAGGATGGTGCGCACGACGCCGGGCCCGTCGTTCGTCTCCTGGTTCTTCGCCACCTCGACCAGCGAGCGCTCGAGGGCCGGGTCGAGCGTGACGACCTTGAGGCAGCCCTCGTCGTCGAGGTAGGGCTCGACCAGCGAGCGGGCGAGGCGGCGGCGCGCCAGCTCGGCCAGCGCCTCGGGGTCCTTGGTCTGGCCCGCGTGCTCGGAGAGGACCTCGAGGATGCCGGCGAGGTTCTTGATCGCGACGCGCTCGGCGAGCAGCACGCGCAGCACGCGGTGCAGGTCGCCGTAGGTGAGCTGATTGGGGATCAGGTCGTCGACGACGGCCGGGTGGTCTTTGCGGGCGCCCTCCACGAGCGCCTTCACGTCGTCGCGCGTGAGGATCGCGCCGGCGTGCTCGCGGATCGACTCGGAGAGGTGGGTCACGAGGACCGAGACGGGCTCGACGACGGTGTAGCCCTTGAGCTCCGCGTCGGTGCGGCGCTCCTCGGAGATCCAGAGCGCGGGCAGGCCGAAGGTCGGCTCGCGCGTCGCCTCGCCCGGCAGGTCGCCCTTCGCCGCGCCCGGGTTCATCGCGAGCAGCATCCCGGGCTTGAGCTCGCCCGCCGCGACCGGCTGGCCGTGCACGAGGATGCGGTAGGCGTTCGGCCCGAGCTTCACGTTGTCGGTGACGCGCACCGGCGGCACCAGCAGGCCGAGGTCGGACGCGAAGCGCTTGCGGACCTGCGCGACGTGGGCGAGCAGCCCGCCGCTGCGGCTCTTCTCGACCAGGTGGAGCAGCCGGAAGCCGAGCTCCACTCCCATCGGGTCGACCTTGAGCAGGCGCTCGAGCTCCGCCGACTGCTCGGCGGCGACCTCGGTCGGACTCTTCTCGACGGCGGCCGCCGCGGGCGCCGGGCGGCGCATGCGCGAAAGGCTGTAGAGGACGAGCGAGAAGAGCAGGAAGGGCGCGGCCGGCAGGCCGGGCGCCAGGCCGAGCGCGCCGATGATCGCCGAGGCGAGCGTGAGCCCGCGGCGGCGGTCGGTCATCTGGTGCGCCAGCTCGTTCGCCAGGCTCGCCTCGGTGCTCGCCTTGGTGACGATGATCGCGCCGGCGGTCGCGACGATGAGCGCCGGGATCTGGCTCACGAGGCCGTCGCCGACCGTGAGGATCGAGTAGGTCCGGACCGCGCCGCCGAGGTCCATGCCCTTGATCAGGGCGACGCAGATGCCGCCGATCAGGTTGACGGCCGTGATGATGAGTCCGGCCACGGCGTCGCCGCGCACGAACTTCGAGGCGCCGTCCATGGCGCCGTAGAACTCCGCCTCGCGCCCGACCTCGTGGCGGCGCGCCTTGGCCTCGTCGGGCGAGATCAGGCCGTTGTTGAGCTCGGCGTCGATCGCCATCTGCTTGCCGGGCATCGCGTCGAGGGTGAAGCGCGCGGCCACTTCGCTGATGCGCCCGGCGCCCTTCGTGATGACGACGAACTGGATCACGATCAGGATCAGGAAGATCACGATCCCGACCACGAGGTTGCCGCCGACCACGAACTTGCCGAACGACTCGATGACGCGGCCGGCGTGGCCGTCGAGCAGGATGAGGCGCGTGCTCGCGACGTTGAGCGCCAGCCGGAACAGCGCGCCGAAGAGCAGCAGCGTCGGGAAAGTCGAGAGGTCGAGCGGCCGCTCGCTCGAGAGCACGAGCAGCAGCAGCAGGATGCTGGCGGAGAGGTTGACGACGATCAGCAGGTCGAGCAGCCAGGTCGGCAGCGGGACGACCAGGATCACGAGCAGGCCGACCACGGCCATGGCGAGGCCGACGTCGGCGTTGCGGAACACCCGGCGCGGCGCGGCCGCGGCGGCGGCCGGCTTCGCGGCGACGGGCGGGCGGGGGGCGGCGGCCACGGGCTAGCGCCCCGCCCCGCGCGCGAACGACGCGGCGCGCGCCGCCTCGCGCTTCTGCTTCAGCCGCCAGACGACGGCGAGGACGCCGGCGACCGCGCGGTAGAGCTTCTCCGGGACCATCTGGCCGACCGGGACGTCACGGAACAGCGCGCGCGCGAGCGGCGGCTGCTCCAGGATCGGCACGTCGTGCTCGCGCGCGAGCCGCTTGATCTCCTCGGCGACGCGATCGACTCCCTTGGCCGTCACCACCGGCGCGGCCGACTTCCCCTCCTCGTACCGGATCGCGACCGAGTAGTGCGTCGGATTGGTCACGATCACGGTCGCCTCGGGGACGGTCTGGCGCAGCGGCCGCTCGACGATCGCCCGCTGGCGGTCACGGATGCGCTTGCGCATCTGCGGGTCGCCGTCCTCGTGCTTGGACTCGTCGCGCACCTGCTGCTTCGACATGCGCATTTCGCGGTGATGCTGCCAGCGCTGGAACGCCCAGTCGGCGGCGCCGAGCACGACCAGCACGCCGGTCACCTGCACGAACATCGCGAGCAGCAGGTTCACGACGGCCGGGATGGTGCGGTCGAAGTCCATGCCGGAGAGCTGCGTGAAGCGGTCGAGCCGCGCGCGCGTCCCCCACGCGATGACGCCGAGGATCACGGCGAACTTGAGCACGCCGGCCAGCACCTTCACCCACGACTTCAGCCCGAACATGCGGGAGAAGTTGCGCGCGATGTCGAAGCGGTCGAGCTTCGGCTTGAACGCGTCGCGCACCACGAAGAATCCGCCCGCCTGCAGGAAATGGAGCGCGAAGGCGGCGACCCCCGCGATCAGGACGCACGGTCCGGCGATGCGCGCCAGGCGGATCAGCGTGTCGCGCACGAGCGCGATCGCCTGCTCGAGGTTCTCCGGCGGCCGCGCCAGGAGCCGCACCCCCTCGACGATCTCGGTGCGCAGCACCTGCGCGACGCCGCCGCCGGCGAAGACGAGGAAGCCGGCGACCGAGAGCAGCACCAGCGCATGCGCGAGGTCGTCGCTCCGCGCGAAGCGGCCCTGGCCGCGCGCCTCCTCGAGGCGCCGCGCGGTCGGCTCCTCGGTGCGCTCCTGCGTGTCGAAGAGGTCGTCGGCCACGTCAGCCCCCCGCCGCCGTGACGAGCGCGCGCTGGAGCCCGGCGATCAGCCGGAGCCCCGGCTGCGCGACGAACGGGAAGAGCACGACGGCCGCCGCCATCGAGGCGAGCAGCCGCAGCGGGTAGCCGAAGGTCATCACGTGCAGCTCGGGCACGGCGCGCGTCAGCAGCGCGAGCACGAGGCTGCCGCACAGCAGCACGGCGAAGAGCGGCGCCGCGATCTGCACCGCGAAGCGCAGGCAGGTGCCGGCCGAGCCGGCGAGCGCCGCCATGCCGCTCGGGAGCGAGGAGTCGCCGACCGGGAAGCGCGCGAAGCTCTCGTGCAGCGCGCGCAGCACGTCGTGGTGGCCCTGCGCCACCAGGAAGAGCAAGAGCAGCGACGTCTCGTAGACGCGGCTCACCGCCGACACCGGCAGTCGCGTGGTCGGGTCGACGTCCTCGGCCATCTTGAGGCCGAGCTCCTGCGCGACGAGCTCGCCGGCGAGCGCCGGCGCCGAGAGCAGCACCTGGCAGAGGAAGCCGAGCACGAGGCCGAGCAGCAGCTCGCGGCCCGCCGCGAGCACGAGCGCCGACGCGGTGGCCGGCATCGCGCCGGCCGGGACGCCGGTCAGCGCGAGCGCGAGCCCGAACGAGAGGAGGACGCGCACCGGCGACGGCACGCCGTTGCCCCCCACCACGGGCAGCATCACCAGCACGACGCCGACGCGCAGCGCGCCGAGCAGCATGCAGACGAGCGGGGCGAGCGGCAGCACGAAGTTCACGGGCCGCCCCCGAAGCGCGAGAGGTTCTGCAGGATGCGCTGCGCGAAGTCGACCAGCTGGCGCAGGATCCAGGGGGTGAGCAGCCAGACGGCGCCGGTCAGCAGCAGGAGCTTCGGCACCATCGCGACCGTCTGCTCCTGCAGCCCGGTCAGCGCCTGGAAGAACGAGATCAGCAGGCCGACGACGAGCGCGACGCCGAGCAACGGCGCCATGAGCAGGAGCGCCTCGACGAGGACCTGGCGGCCCAGTCCGATGGCGGTGCTCGCGTCCATGTCAGCCCTGCAGCCCCGCCCAGACCTGGTGGATCACGAGGCCCCAGCCGTCGACCAGCACGAAGAGCAGGATCTTCACGGGCGTGGAGATCAGCATCGGCGGGAGCATGTACATGCCGAGCGCGAGCAGGATGCTCGAGACGACGAGGTCGATCACGAGGAACGGCAGGTAGAGCACGAAGCCCATCTGGAAGGCGGTGCGCAGCTCGCTGAGGATGAAGGCCGGCACGACGGCCATGAGCGGCGTCTCGCCCGGCCCCTCGGGCGCGGGCGAGTCCGACATCTCGAGGAAGAGCGCGAGGTCGCGCTCGCGCGTGTGCCGCAGCAGGAAGTGCTTGAGCTCGCCGCTCGCGATCTCCGCCGCGGGCGCGAACTGCAGCTGGCCGTCGAGGTAGGGCGCGATCGCCTTGGCGTGGATCTCCTTCCCGACCGGAGCCATCACGGCGCCGGTGAGGAAGAGCGACAGCCCGATCAGCACCGGATTGGGCGGCAGCTCGGTCGTGCCCATCGCGCGGCGCACGAAGGAGAGCACGATCACGATGCGCGTGAAGCAGGTGACGGAGAGCAGGAGCGGCGGGATCAGCGAGAGGAGCGTGAGGAGGACGACGACCTCGACGGCCGTCGAGAGGTCGCGCCCCTTCTCCGCGCCCGGCTGCAGCTCGACGCGCACCGGCATCAGCTGCTGGAGCAGCGACGGCGGCGGCACCGGCTTCGGCGGGAGCGCCGGGGAGGCCGACCCGTCTCGGGAGGCGGCGGCCGGATCGCCGGCGGGCGCGCCCTGCGCCGACGCGGCCGCCTGCAGCGGCCCCGCGGCGACGAGCGCCCCGATCAGCAGTCCGGCGAGCGCCTTCATCCGCGCCCTCCGCCGCCGTCCATCTCGGCGCGGGCGACGTCGGCGAACGTCGGCGCGGGGTCGAGCTCCGCGAGCGCCGCCATGCCGTGCTCGGAGGCGCCGACCAGGATGCGCCGCCCGCCGACCTGAACCAGCATCAGGCTGCGCCGCCCGCCGAGCGGCCGCACCTCGACCAGGTCGATCAGTCCGCCCCGCTTGCGCGACTGCAGCCGCGACAGGATCGCCGGCAGCAATGCGAGCGCTCCGCCGACGACGAGCAGCGCGCCGACCAGCGCCGCCGGGTCGCCTCCGGCGGGCAGGAGCGGCGACGCCGGCGCGGCGACCGGCCTGGCCGGCACCGCCTCGGGCGGAGCCTTCCGCCACGGCGGCGCGAGCAGCAAAGCGCCCGCGCAGACCAATGCGGCCGGGAGCACCGCGCGCAGCCACGTTCCCCTCGAGAGGAGCGTGCGCGCTCCGGCGCCGAAGTCGTGCCGCGCGAGCGGCCAGGCGAAGGCCATCCCGCTCTCCTCCACTGAGAACGTCGCATGCGCCGCGTCCCGCGGAGGTTCCTCCACCTCCACACCCACGGGGCGGCGCGCCGAGGAGGAGGTCGGTAATCCGTGCCCGTCGCTTTAGAAAAACCTTCCCGGGAGGCGCCGCGACGCCCTCGCGCCCCGGGGCCGGACCGCGTCGCGAATCCTCGGCGCGGAAAGAACGTCCGCAGTGGCGGAAGCGAGTGCGCACTGGAGCGGAAAAGAGGCGCCCGCGCCTTTTCATTCGCCGCGATGTCGCTCTAGCGGGGGCGCCGCGCACCGAACAAACGTGCGGCCTCGGGGACGGACTCCGGTGCACCGGCGACCGCGCGTGCGGGACCCGTGAATTCACATTCCGTGGGGGTGAAGAACGATGGCGCTCCGTATCAACTCGAATCTGTCGGCGCTCAACGCGCAGCGCGGCCTGGCCTCGGTGTCGGGTCGGCTCGAGCGGAACTTCCAGCGTCTGTCGACCGGCCTGCGCATCACGTCGGCCGCCGACGACGCTGCCGGGCTCGGCATCAGCGAGCGTCTGCGCGCGCAGATCGCCAGCCTCTCGCAGGCGCAGCGCAATGCCAATGACGGCATCTCGCTGACGCAGACGGCGGAAGGCTCGCTGAACGAGGTCTCGAACATCCTGATCCGCATGCGCGAGCTGGCGACCGCGGCCGCCAACGGCACGGTCTCCGACTCCGACAAGGCGACGCTGAACTCCGAGTTCAGCGACCTGATCGACGAAGTCGACCGCATCGCGCAGTCGTCCGACTTCAACAACGTGAAGCTGCTCGACGGCTCGACCGCGGCCATCACGTTCCAGGTCGGCGCCGGCGTCACGGCGAACGACACGATCGCGGTCTCGCTGACGTCCTCGCTCGGCTCGGACCTCGGCATCACGAGCCTCGACATCAGCTCGGCCGGCTCGTCCACGACGGCGATCACGGCGATCGACTCCGCCATCGACTCGGTCAGCGCGACGCGCGGCCGTCTCGGCGCGGCGCAGAACCGCCTGCAGTCGACCATCGCGAACCTCGGCGTGAGCATCGAGTCGCTCTCCGCCGCGAACTCGCGCATCCGTGACGTCGACGTCGCCGCCGAGACCGCGGACCTGACGCGCAACTCGATCCTGCAGCAGGCCGCGATCTCGGTGCTCTCGCAGGCCAACCTGCAGCCGCAGACCGCGCTGAGGCTCCTCCAGAACCTCGGCTGAGCCATCCGTCCTGAATCTCTGAAGGGAACGCGCCCCCGGGCATCCGGGATCCGACCGCCCGGGGGCGCGGCCACCTTCCGCGGGGTGAAGGGGCCTCCCGACCGACCGTCGGGAGGCCTTTACGCGCTCCCCCGGCCGCGCTTGCGAAGGCGCGGCCGGCACCGTTTTCCGGGCGGACGAGGGTTCCCGACCGGGCGCATGGTCTCCCCTCTCAAGCGCGGGCCGTTTCAGCCGAACAATCGGGGGTCCCGGCAGTGGAGGATCCCTTGTCCAGTCCCATCACGTTCGGCGGGCTCGCGTCCGGCCTCGACACGAAGGCGATCATCGAGGCGCTCGTCGGCGTCGAGGGGCAGAGGGTGTCGCTGCTGCAGCGCCAGCAGACCTCCTTCCGCGACAAGGTCACCGCCTACGAGAGCCTGCTCGGGAAGCTCAAGGCGCTGGAGACGGCGCTCGGCAAGATCGCCGACCCCGAGCAGTTCCTCGCCTTCGCCGCCCACCTCTCGAGCGGCGGCGAGTCGTTCCTCACGGCGACGCCGCAGGGCGCCGCGCGCGCCGGCACCTACCAGATCCAGATCGGCGCGATCGCGCAGAGCACGTTCATCCGCTCGGCCGGCGCCGCCGACGCCAACGCGTCGCTCGGGCTCGCCGGCGACCTCACGCTGCGCGTCGGGACGACCGACACGACGATCGCGATCGACGGCACCAACGACTCGCTCTTCGGCGTGCGCGACGCCATCAACGACTCGGGCGCCGCGATCGACGCCACGGTCGTCTTCGACGGCACGCAGTACCACCTCGAGCTGCGCGGGCACGACAGCGGCGTCGCGAACGCGGTGACGGTAGTCGCCGAGCCCGCGCCGGGGACCGGGGGCACCGCCCTCGCCCTGACGCAGCTGCGCGCCGCCTCCGACGCGACCTTCACGATCGACGGCCAGCCCTACACGTCGGCGAGCAACACGGTGAACGGCGCGATCGAGGGGGTGACGCTGCAGCTCCTCGACGACCAGGCGGTCGGCGCCGCGCCGATCCAGGTCGCAGTCACCGAGAGCGTCGACCAGATCCGCAAGCAGATCGAAGACTTCGTCACGGCCTACAACGCGGTCGTCACCACGATGAACGAGCAGACGGCGCCGCGCGCCTCGTCGTCCGATCCGATCAAGCCGCTCTCGGGCGAGAGCACGCTCTCGAGCCTGCGGATGGCGTTCGGGTCGGTGATCGCCTCGGCGTCCGTGTCGGCGACGTCGCGCTACACGACGTTCTCCAGCATCGGCATCAAGTCGCAGAACGACGGCACGCTCGTGTTCGACGCCAAGAAGTTCCAGGACGCGATCGGCGACGACGTCGACGACGTCCGCGCGCTGCTGACCGACTCGACGCAGGGGCTGGCGAAGAAGCTGCTCGACGTGGTGGAGCGGCGCACCGACCCGACCGGCGGCGTGATCGACTCGCGCGAGGACGCGCTGAAGGCCCAGATCTCGAGCCTCGACAAGCGCATCCGCGCCGCGCAGGACGCCCTGTCGCGCTACGAGGACGCGCTGGTCGCCCGCTTCGCCGCGTACGAGACGATCATCGGGCGGCTGAAGGCGCAGGGCGACTCGCTCACGTCGCTGACCGGGCTCTTCAATTCGTTGAACGGCTCGGCGTCGAGCTCGAACGGGTAGGGCTTCGTACCGCGCACCACGACCACGACGACGACGAACGACACCGCGAACGGAGAGGGATGGGATGGGGTCCGCGCTCGACAGCTACGCGTCCGACACCGTGCACTCGCTGCCCCGGGGGCAGCTCCTGCTGCGCATCTACGACACGCTGCTCGTGCGCATCCAGGACGCCGAGGCGGCGCTGCGCGAGGGGAACCGCGCGCGCGCGGGGCTCGCGATCAGCCGCGCCTTCGACATCGTGAGCGCGCTGCGCGAGGCGCTCGATCGCGACGCCGGCGCGGCGTGCGTGCCGCGGCTCGACCAGCTCTACCGCACGGTCTCCACCTGGCTGCTCGAGGCGAACGTATCGCAATCGCCCGATCTCCTGCGCTCGAGCCGGCGCATCCTGTCGACGCTGAAGGAGGGCTGGGATGGCGCCGTCCGCGCGAACTCCTGACGCGGGCGCGGCCTGCCTCGCCGCCCTCGACGAGATCGAGCGGCGCTGGCGCGACGCGCTCTCGCTCGTGCACGCCGGCGACGCCGCGCGCGCGCAGCGCGACGTCGAGGCGGCGGGCGTGCTGCTCGTGCGTCTCGGCGAGCTCGAGGAGCTGCGCCGCCGGATCGACCCGCCTCGGCTCGCCGAGCTGGCCGAGCGCATGACGCGGCTCTCGGCGCTCCACCACGAGCTCTCGGTCCAGAGCCGGCGCGCGCAGGACGAGGTCGAGCGCGCGCTCGCGTCGGCGCGGGAGGGCCGGACGGCGCTCGCCGCCTACGGCGGCCAGTCGCCGCACCTCCACGCCTGCGACGAGGTCGGCTGAGCGCCTGTCCCGACCGGCCTCCCGTCGCCGTTCGGGCGGCGTACGAAAGAGAACGGGAGGCCCGGATTCCCGGACCTCCCGTTCCATTCCCGGTCCCGCGCCGCGCAGGTGCGCCGGAACTCGAAGCGCCCCGTTGCCGTTCCGGCCGCCGCCGCGAGTGCGAGCCCGGATCCGATCTCAGTGCGATCCTGCCGTGATCCCGAGCTTCGCGAGCGCCTCCTTGGGCGGCTCGACCTTCGTCGTCCCGGCGTCCTTCAGCGAATAGGTCTGCGTCGTCGTGAAGTCCCCGAAGCTCGACGAGGTCTTCGTCACGACGACGACGGAGTCGATCCGGTCGTCCTTCGTGAAGACGACGCGCAGCGTCCCGCTCGCCTTGATCTCGGGCGCGTTGCCGCCCGGTCCGCCCACGTCGCGAAAGCGGCGCGAACCGGAGAGGTCCTCCGCCGACTCCTTGGTGAGATTGCCGACGTAGACGTGGCGGCCCGCCTCCTCGCTCGCCTTGACGTCGGTGACCTTCGCGTCGATGCCGGCGAGCAGCTCGTGCGGCAGCTTGAGTCCGCCGAGCGCCATCAGCGTCCAGCCCTCGCCCCCGCCGCCGCCGCCACACCGGCCGCCGCCTCCACAGCCACCGCCGTTCGCGCCGCCGCCGCCGTTCGCGCCGCCGCCGCCGCTATTGCCGGCGCCGCCGCCGGAGTTGTCGGGCGGGAGCTCCCAGTTGCCGTTCTTCAGGTAGGTGAGCTTGTCACCCTTGCGATAGGCGAGGAGGTCGCCGCGCTTGAGCTCGACCGGTTGGCCGTCGACGTACTTGCCGAGCGTCGTCGCGTTCGAGTCGCCGCGGCTGCCGCCGCGATTGCCGCCGCCGCCCGCGCCGCTCGCGCCGCCGCGGCCGCTGCCGGCGCCGCCGCCGGCTCCGCCTCCGGCCCCGCCGCCTGCGTTGTTCCCGCCGCCCTCACGCTCGGACTTGAGCTCGAACGTGTAGCTCTTGACCGCGACGGCCTTCTCGACCTTCTCCTTCAGGTCCTTCGCGGCGTCCTGCTTGGGCGCCGCGAGCGACTCGGGCCGTTCGAGCTTCCCCGGCGCCTGGCACGCGAGTGCCAGCACCAGCGTCAGACCAGCGTGCACCATGTCGTCTTCTCCCGCGGAAACTGCGCGCGCCCGCTCAACCCGGGCGGCGCCTTCCTCCGAACGGATTCCCGCCTCCGCGCCGGTCGTCCTGCCCGTCTCCGCGGCGGAGGCTCTCGATCGCGCGCGTCGCGCGATCGCGGACCGCGGCGACCGGATCGTTCAGGAGCGGCAGGATCTTTTCGATGGTCGTGGCGTCGCCGGT
Organism: Planctomycetota bacterium; assembly: GCA_036732755.1. Classification (GTDB taxonomy): domain Bacteria; phylum Planctomycetota; class B15-G4; order B15-G4; family SIAN01; genus DASRRB01. Next base: position 26,051 of record DAINBU010000007.1, on the reverse strand, counting down.
GCGGCGCAGCGCGTCGAGCGTCCGCAGCCGCACTTCGTCGCTCGGATCGGCGAGCAGCGGCAGCAGCAGCGGCGCGGCGTAGTGGCTGCGCGTCTGCGCCAGCGCGTCGATCGACTTGGCGCGGCGGTCGACGTCGGCGTTGCCGAGGTCGGAGCCGAGCTGAGCGACGAGGTGCTGCATCGCGCCGGAATCGCCGCGCCGGTCGAGCGCGCGCGCCGCCGTGAGCTGCAGCGCGGCGTCGCCGTCGCGGAAGTAGCGGCGCAGCGCGTCGGTGAGCTCGGCGCCGATCTGGGCGGCGCCCTTGCCGTCCGCGAGCGCGGCGAGAGCGCGCTCGACCTGCCAGCCGGACAGCTCGCCCTTCTTCTCCTTCGCGACCCACGCGTCGACCAGCGCGAGCGCCTCCTTGGGGGCGAGGTCGGAGAGGACGCGCAGCGATTCGAGCGCGACCATCGGGTTCTCGGACGCCGAGAGCTCGCGCGCGGCCGCGAGCCGGGCGGCGTCGTCCGGGGCGTCGCGCAGGCGGCGCAGTTCGTCGAATCCGGCGTCGCGGCGGCGGCCGCCGGCGCGCCGCCCGTTCGCGTCGAGCGCGACCCCTGCCGCGCCCTCGATCTCGGTCGCGTCCGGATCCTGCGCGCCGACGTGCGGCGCGGCCGGCTCCTGCGAGCGGAGCGGCGCGGCGGTGGCCGCCGGCTCGAGCGAGTCGAGCCGCGCGGCGAGGTCGGCGACGCGCTGCTCGACCTCGCCGAGCTGGCGCGCGAGCCCGCCGCCGTCGCTGCCGGCCGGAATTCCCGCGTCGAGTGTTCCGTGGAGCGCGAAACCGGCCGCGGCCAGCACCGCGCCCGCGATCGCGCCCGCCGCCACCGCGATCACCCGACTTGCCATGCGTGATTCCCGGGCCGCTTTCGAGCGCTTTTCCATTCGCGCGATCCGACGCCGTCGAAGCGGCGCGAATCGCGAAACGGCGCGCGAGGAGGTGCAGTCCTACTCGATCGCGAAGTCGACGTTGCACACGGCTCGCGTCATTCTTCTGACATATTGTTCGCGTCGCCGTTGACGCTCTCGCGAATGGACAGGATCTTCGCCGCGATGAGACTCCTGATCGTCGAAGACTCCGATGCGCTGCGCTCGACGCTGGCCGAGGGGCTGTCGTCGCTCGGTTACGAAGTCGAAGCCGTCGCGGACGGGACCACCGGCCTGGAGAAGGCGAGCGGCGGCAACCACGACGCGGCGATCGTCGACGTCATGCTGCCCGGCCTCGACGGCTTCGAGCTGGTGCGCCGGCTGCGCGAATCGGGGAAGTCGGTGCCGGTCCTCTTCCTCACCGCCAAGGACACGGTCGAGGACCGCGTGCGCGGGCTCGACCTCGGCGGCGACGACTACATGGTGAAGCCGTTCGCCGTCGACGAGCTGCTGGCGCGGCTGCGCTCGCTGATGCGGCGCGGCAAGCCGACCACGCAGGCGTTGATCCGAGTGGCCGACGTGACGATCGACACGGTGCAGCACGTCGTCACGCGCGGCGGCAAGTGGGTCGACCTCTCGCCGCGCGAGTACTCGCTCCTCGAGTACCTCGCGGTGCGCGCGGGAACGCTCGTGACGCGGCAGGAGCTCGCGCAGCACGTCTTCGAGGAACCGCCTTCGGCGGGCTCGAACGCCGTCGACGTCCTGGTCGGGCGCTTGCGGAAGAAACTCTGTCCGCGCAACCTCCCCGACCTGATCCGGACGCGCCGCGGCTGGGGCTACCTGCTGGAGGCCGGTGCATGACGTCGATCCGCTCGCGCATCGCGCTGGCGGTCGTCGGCTGCACGGCGGGCGCGGTGGCCGTCGCGGCGGTCGCGGTCGGCGTCACGACGCGGGCGATGCTCTTCCGGGCGCTCGACGACCGTCTGCACGCGCGCGTCCGCTTCCCCTGGACGGTGCCGCGCGTCGCCCCGGGGGAGCACGAGGCGACCGTGCCGACGACGAGCGGGAGCTCGGCGAACGGCACGTCGGGCTCGACGGGGACGCCCGGCACGCCGGGGAGCTCCACCTCCTCCTGGCTCAGCAGCTGGCCCTACGCGGAGATCCACGACGCGACCGACGGCGCCGAGCTCTGGCGCGCCCCCTCGCTCCCGCAGGGCGAGGCGCTCGCGTCGCACGACGTGCGGCCGGGCGATCCGATCGAGACGGTGACGCTCGCCGACGGCCGGCCGGCGCGCCTCCTCGTCGTCTCGATCGACGCGGCGGTGCGTCCCCCCTTCCGCTGGCGCGGCGACCGGAGCGGCGAGCGCGGGTCCGAGCGGAGCGGCGACCGCGGCATCGAGCGGAGCGTCGAGCGCGGCGGCGCCGGCGACGCCGGGAGCGAGCGCTCCGGCCGGTCGCGCGAGCGCGACGGCGACGAGCGCGCCGCGACGGATCGCCAGAGCGGGCCGGATCGCAAGCACGTCGACCTCTACCTCGCGATCGACGCGAGCGAGATCTACGAGGAGCTGCGCCACCTCGTCTGGATCCTGGTCGCGCTCTGGACCGGGGCGACGGCGCTGTCGTGGGTCGTCGCGCTGTGGCTGCGCAAGACGGTGCTCGAGCCGGTCGATTCGCTCTCCCGGACCATCCGCAAGATCTCGCCGACCCATCTCGCCGCGCGCGTTCCCGCGCACGAGGCGCCGCTCGAGCTGCAGCCGATGGTGGCGCGGCTGAACGAGCTGCTCGCGCGCGTCGAGACCACGTTCAACCGTGAACGCGCGACCATCGCGAACCTCGCCCACGAGCTGCGCAATCCGCTGTCGGCGCTGCGCGCGAAGCTCGAGTTCGGGCTGCTGCAGGACCCCGACCTGCAGCACCGCGCGCTCGAGGCTGGCGTCGTGGTGACGCGCCGCATGCAGTCGATGATCAACGGCCTCCTCACGCTGACCCGCATCGAGTCGGGCCAGGAGACGCCCGCCGTGCGCAGCGCCGACGTCGTGGTGCTGCTGCGCGAGGCGTGGCGCACGGTCGACCCGATGGCGCGCAGCCGCGACATGCGCGTCGAGTGGCGCGTCCCCGATTCGCTCGAGCTCACCACCAGCCCGACCCACCTCGCGCTCGTCCTCGCCAACCTCCTCGACAACGCCATCGCGCACGGCGCGCGCGGCGGCACCGTCGAGATCGAGGTCGGCGCGCGCGGCGCCACGGTCGCGCTCCTGATCGCGAACCCCTACGAGTCGACGGTGCGCGCGGGCGCGGCGACCGGGGACGAGCTGCGCGAGGCGTTCGAGCCGCTCTGGCGGCGCGACCCGGCGCGCAGCGGCGACGACCACTGCGGGCTCGGGCTCGCGCTCTGCGACCGCGTCGTCCGGCTGCTCGGCGGCCGCATCGACGTGCGCCAGACCGAGACGCGCTTCGAGGTCGAGATCGAGCTGCCGGTCGCCCCGGCGCGCGCGACGCCGCCGGCCTGACCGCGCGCGCTCATTTGCGCCCGAGCTCGATCGCGACGATCGCCTGCCCGTCGGGCTCGAGGGCGACCAGCGCGAAGAGCTGCCGCGCGCGGCCGAACGCCCGGTTCGAGAGGCGGAACGCGGCGATCGCGTCGCTCCCCGCGGCGGTCCCGATCGGCACCACGAGGCGCGGCGCCGCGCCGGGATCGGCGAGGTAGAGGCCGCCGACGTCCTCGCGCTCGGCGACGAAGGCGATCGTGCCGGCGTCGTCGATCGCGACGTTGGGTCCGATCGCCGTGAAGCCGCCCGCGGCGTCGGCGACGATCGACGGCGCGCCGCCGCCCTTCGGCACGCGCGCGACGGCGGGCGCGCCGTCGCGCCGCTCGACCACGAGCGCGATGCGGCCGTCGGGGCTCATCGCCGGCCGGTGGAACGCGCTTCACTCCTCGTCCGTCTCGGCGACCTCGAACAGCGTCGAGCCGTTCGTGGCGAAGAGCGTCCAGTGCTTCTCGCGGACCGACGCCACGAAGGCGACGGCCCCCGACGGGTTGAGCGCGAGCTCGTCGGTCAGGTCGAGGAAGCCTTCCTGCGTGCCCGCGACGAGCGTGAGCCGGCCGAACGCGTCCTCGAGGAAGAGCCCGTGGTGGAACGACTCCGCGCGCCCGGTGAAGGTCTTGCGCACCGGCGGCGTCGCGCTCGCGTCGTTCTCCGGGAGGGCGCCCGCCGCCGTCGACTCGGAGCGAACGAACTCCTCGCGCTCGCGCTGGCGCGCCGGGTCGATCACGGCGTGGAAGAGCACGTTCCCGCGCAGGTCGACCAGCGCGTCGTCGCCGAACGAGCGGAACGCCTCGCCCGAGTCGGCCACGAACTCGGGCGCGACGCCGAAGCCGCGGCTCACGAGGACCGCCTTGCCGCCGCCCTCGAACTCGACGGTGAACGCGCAGCCGGCCGCGCCGCCGATGGTCGGCCGGCGGCCGAGCCGCGCGATGACCCACGCGGCGGCGCCGTCGGGAACCGGGTCGCCGGCCAGCGCGACCGGAGACGGCGTGCCGCCCGAGCTCGTGTAGATCCCCTCGCGCCCGTCCCTGCGCGTGGCGTGGAACGCGACGTCGCCCTCGCGCGACGCCGACGGCTCGCCGAACGCGGCGAACGTCCCGCGCGTCGACGCGAGGACGCGGATCTTCGGCGGCGCGTCCTTCGCCGCCGGCACCTGGGCGGGCGCGAGCGCGGCCGCGCATCCGAGGAGGACGCAGGCGACCCGCGGCGCGGCCCCGCGCACCGGCTCAGCCCTTCGCGGTCTCGACCGGCTCCTGGCGCTCGACCGCCTCGAAGTGCAGCTCTTCGCCCGTGACGGTCACCTGCACCAGGTTCTTGCCCTTGAACTCGCCGCGCAGGATGAACTCCGACATCGGGTCCTCGAGCTGCCGCTCGACGGCGCGCCGCAGCGGGCGTGCGCCGAAGTCGAGGTTGGTCCCCTTGTCGATCAGGAACTCGCGCGCCTCGGCGGTGAGCTCGAGCTTCATGCCCTTCTCGGCCAGGCGCATCCGCACCTCGCTCAGCTGGACGTCGAGGATCTGCTCCATGTCCAGCTTCGTGAGCGACTTGAAGACGATCACCTCGTCGAGGCGGTTGATGAACTCGGGCCGGAAGAACTTCTCGATCTCGCTCATCAGCTGTTCGCGCATCTTCTCGAAGGCGTGCTCTTCGGACGTCTTGTGGAAGCCGAGCGAGCTCTGGTTCTTGATGATCGAGGCGCCGATGTTCGACGTCATGATCAGGATGACGTTGCGGAAGTCGATGTTGCGGCCGAACGAATCGGTGAGGCGCCCCTCCTCCATGATCTGGAGGAGCATGTTGAAGATGTCGCCGTGCGCCTTCTCGACCTCGTCGAGGAGCACGACGCTGTAGGGCCGGCGGCGGACCTTCTCCGTGAGCTGGCCGCCCTCCTCGTACCCGACGTAGCCCGGCGGCGCGCCGACCAGCCGCGACGCGTTGTGCTTCTCCATGTACTCCGACATGTCGATCTGGATGAGCGCGTCCTCGTCGCCGAACATGAACTTCGCGAGCTGCTTGCAGAGGTGCGTCTTGCCGACGCCGGTCGGGCCGAGGAAGAGGAACGAGCCCATCGGGCGCTTGGGATTCTTGAGCCCCGAGCGCGAGCGGCGCACGGCGCGCGCGATGGCCCGGATCGCCTCGTCCTGCGAGATGACCGCCTTGTGGAGCTCCGCCTCCATCTGCAGCAGGCGGTCGGCCTCGCCCTTTTCGAGCCGCGTGACCGGGACGCCGGTGATGCGTGCGACCGTCTCGGCGATGACGTCCTCGTCGACGGTGCCGTCGACCTCCTTGCTGTTGGCGCGCCACTGCCGCTGCAGCTCGTCGCGCTGCTTGCGCATCTTGTCGGCCTGGTCGCGCAGGTAGGCGGCGCGCTCGAAGTCCTGCGCCGCGACGCACTCCTCCTTCTCCTTGTCGAGGAGCGCGATCTTCTCGGCCATCTCCTTCAGGTCGGTCGGCTGGGTGAGGGCCTTGAGACGCACGCGTGCGCCCGCCTCGTCCAGGACGTCGATCGCCTTGTCGGGGAGGAAGCGGCCGGTGATGTACCGGTTGCTGAGCTCGACGGCGAGCTCGAGCGCGCCGTCGGTGATCTGCACGCGGTGGTGCGCTTCGTAACGGTCGCGCAGCCCCTTCAGGATCTCGAGCGCCTCGTCGCGCGTGGCCGGCTCGACCAGCACGGTCTGGAAGCGGCGCTCGAGGGCGCCGTCCTTCTCGATGTACTTCCTGTACTCGTCGAGCGTGGTCGCGCCGATGCACTGGACCTCGCCGCGCGAGAGCGCGGGCTTGAGCACGTTGCTGGCGTCGATCGCGCCCTCGGCGCCGCCCGCGCCAACCAGGGTGTGGAGCTCGTCGATGAAGAGGACCACCGTCTTGGCGCGGCGCACCTCGTTCATCACCGCCTTGATGCGCTCCTCGAACTGGCCGCGGTACTTGGTGCCGGCGACCATCATCGCGAGGTCGAGCACGACGATGCGCTTGTCGGCCAGGATCTCGGGCACGTTGCCCGCCACGATGTCCTGCGCGAGCCCCTCGACGATGGCCGTCTTGCCGACGCCCGCCTCGCCGAGCAGCACGGGATTGTTCTTGGTGCGGCGGCAGAGGATCTGCATCACGCGCTCGATCTCGCGGCGCCGCCCGATGACCGGGTCGAGCTTGCCTTCGCGCGCGAGCGCCGTGAGGTCGCGGCCGAACGCATTGAGCGCGGGCGTCTTGCTCTTGCCGGGGCCGATGCCCGACGCGATCGCGTCACCGCCGCCCACCTCGCCGCCGCCCCCGCCGCCGCCCTGGCCCGACTCCTCGCCGCCGCCGGCGCCGCCGCTCTGCGCCTCGCCGCCGGCCTGGCCGTAGCTGCTCTTGTCGGCGCCGAGGAACTCGAGGATCTCCTCGCGGACCTCCTCGAGCTTGACGCCGAGGTTCAGGAGCACGCGCGCCGCGATCCCCTCGTTCTCCTTGATCAGTCCGAGCAGCAGGTGCTCCGTGCCGATGTAGTTGTGGCCGAGGTTGCTCGCCTCCTCGACGGCGAGCTCGAGCACCTTCTTCGCGCGCGGGGTGAACGGCAGGTTGCCCTGCGTCACCATGGTCGGGCTGCCCTTGACGATCTTCTCGATCTCGTTGCGGATGCGCTTCAGGTCGATGTTCATCTGCTTCAGGACGTTGGCGGCGACGCCGCTGCCCTCCTGGACCAGGCCGAGGAGGATGTGCTCCGTCCCGATGTACTCGTGATTCAGACGCTGGGCCTCGGCCTTGGCGAGGCCCATGACCTTGCGGGCGCGGTCCGTGAATCGGTCGAACATGGCGGTGGGGTCGCTCCGTCCGTGGTTCGTCAGGTCGCCTGGTTCGGTTCGTCCGGCGCGCCTAGTTAGCGGAGGGCCCGCTCAGGCGCTGGCGGATGTATCGGGCACGTACGAGGTCGCGCTCCTCCTCTTTCAGGTCGCGTTTTTCCAGGATCTGGATGTGGGCCGGCTGGCTCATCACCAGCAGCTCGTTCACGGCCTTCAGCTCCGGCCCCTGAAGGATGCCGAGGCAGACCCCGAGACGCACCTGCGAAAGAAGATCGAGGGCCTCCTGCGAGTTGATCCGGCGCGCGTGCGAGAGGACGCCGAACGCGCGGTGGATCCGGTCCTCGAGACCCTTGCCCTGGTCCTCCAGGATGGCGCGGCGCACGTTCCGCTCCTGTTCGACCAGTTTCGGCAGGACCTTGCTGACGTCGCCCAGGAGGCGCTCCTGCGTCCGGCCGAGCGTCACCTGGTTGCTCACCTGGAAGAAATCGCCGAGGTAGGACGTTCCTTCGCCGTAGAAACCGCGGATCGCGAGTTTCATCTTCGCGGTGGCGTTGAAGACCTTCTCGATCTCCTTGCTGTAGACGAGCGCGGGCAGGTGCAGCATCACGGAGATGCGCAGCCCGGTGCCGACGTTGGTCGGGCACGAGGTGAGGTACCCGAAGCGCGGGTGGTAGGCGTACTCGACCTGGCCCGCGATGCGCTGGTCGACCTCGCGCAGCTTCTCGAGCAGGCCGGCGAGGTCCTGGCCCGGTCCGAAGACCTGCAGGCGCAGGTGGTCCTCCTCGTTCACCATCACGGAGAGGTTGCGGCTGCGGCTGAAGAAGACGCCGCGCGGTCCGCTGCCCCGCGCGAGCTCCATGCTGATCAGGTGGCGCTCGAAGAGCAGCTCGCGGTCGAGGTCGTGCAGCTGCTCGAGCCCGAAGTAGGTCTGGTCGCGCGCGACGTCGAGCCCGAGCAGGCGCGCCTTCAAGTGGCCCTCGAGCTCCTTGGCGCGCTCCTCGGAGAGGCGCGACCGGAACGGGAAGTTCTGGACGTTGCGCGCGAGGCGGATGCGCGTCGAGACGACGACGTCGTGGTCGGGGCCGTCGTGCGCCATCCAGTGGCCCGCGTTCTCCGGAGAGCTGAAGAAGGAGCGCGGCAGCTCAGCCATCGGCCGCGCCTCCGTCCTGGAGCTGCTTCTCGATCTGCTGGATGCGGTCGCGGATGCGCGCCGCCTCCTCGTACTCCTCGTTCTTGATCACGCGCTGCAGGTCGCGGCGCAGGCGCTTGAGCTCGCCCGACGTCTCCGGCGCGGCGGCGCGCGCAGGCGGCGGAGGGCTCCCCGCCGCCGCGGCGGGCGCGGCCGAGTCGCCCTCGCCCACGTGCTCGGAGGCGCCGTGCACGCGCTCGAGGAGCGGGATCACGCGCGAGAGGAAGACCTCGTAGTCGTGCGCGCAGCCGAAGCGCCCCTTCGCCTTGAACTCGCCGAAGGTCATGTTGCACTGCGGGCACTGGCGGTCGCGCGTCCGGGTGACCGTGTTGGTCTTGTCCATCAGCTCCTTGAAGAGCGCGAAGACCGAGGGGGACTGGAGCACGGGCATGCCGTGGTCCTTCGCGCACTCTTCGCAGAGGTGGAGCTCGACCTTGCTCCCCTCCTTCGCGATCTCCGTCACGTGGACGCTCGCCGCCTCTTTCTGGCACTTCTGGCAGAAGACGCTCATGGTGTGCGGGGCCTCGCCCGACTCATCGGCCAGCGGACGGCGCTGCGCGCCCGGCGCGGACGCGGCGACGCGATTCTCCGGGCGGGTGGGGTCGATTCAAGGTGAAGGGAGCTCGGCATAGAGCGCGCGGAACAGGTCGCCCCTCTCCGTGAAGTTCCGGAACTGGTCGTACGAGGCGTAGCCCGGCGAGAGGAGGATCGTCTCTCCGCTCTCCGCCTCCCGCGCCGCGGCGGCGAACGCGGCACGCAGGTCGGGGAAGACCTCCCACAGCAGCGGGCGGCCCACCGCGGCGCCCCGCCGTCCGGTCGCGTCGGGGCGGGCTCCTTGTAGCGCGCCGGCGAGCGCCCGCGCCACCGCACCATAGAGGTAGACCTTACGGCAGCGCTCGAACATCGCCGCCACCATCGGCGCCGGGTCGATCCCCTTGTCGTAACCGCCCGCGAGGAGACGGATCGGGCCGTCGAAGCTGCGCAGCGCCGCGGCGAGCGCCGGCGGCGACGTGCAGACCGAGTCGTCGACGAAGCGCGCGCCGCGCCTGGTGCCGAGCTCGTTCAGGCGCCGGGCGAGCGGCTCCGCCCCGAAGCCGGCGCGCGCCGCGGCGCCGAAGGGCACCCCGAACGCCGTTGCCGCCGCCGCCGCGCCCAGCAGGTTCCAGCGGTTGTGCGCGCCGCGCAGCTGCAGCGGCGCGAGGTCGACCTCCTCCTCCGCGCCGTCGAGGCCACGCCAGTGGGCGACGCCGTCGGCGCGCAGCCGCGCGCCGCGCTCGCCGGGGCGCAGCTCCGATGCGTCGCCGAACCAGAGCACGGCGCCGCGGAACTCCGCGCCGAAGCGGCGGCAGGTCGGGTCGCCCGCCTGCAGGACGGCGAGGCGCGCGCCGGCGAGGATCGACCGCTTCGCCGCGACGTACTCCTCGAACGTCCCGTGGCGGTCGAGGTGGTCGGGCGTGACGTTGGTGACGAGGCCGACGGCCGGGCCGCGGCCGACCTCGGCGAGATGCTCGAGCTGGAACGAGCTGATCTCCAGGACGACCGCGTCGTCGGGCCGCATCGAGGCGACCGAGCCGAGCAGCGAGCCGCCGAGGTTGCCGCCGCTCCAGACGCGCCGGCCCGCCGCCGCGAGCGTCCGCGCCGCGAGCATCGTCGTCGTGCTCTTGCCGTTGGTGCCGGTGATCCCGAGCGCGGGGCACGGCAGCAGCCGCATCAGCAGCGTGAGCTCGCTCTCGACCGGGACGCCGCGCCGCGCCGCCTCCGCGAGCGGCGGCGCGCTCCACGGCACGGCCGGCGACGCGCAGATCCAGTCGCAGCGCGCGACCTCCTCCTCCGTCGGGTGGCGGCCGAGCAGGAGCTGCGCGCCGCGGCCGTCGAGGGCGCGGAGCGACGGCTCGAGCTTCTCCGCCGGGCTGGTGTCGGCGACGATGACGTCGGCCCCCTCCTGCAGGAGGTGCAGCGCCGCACCGAGCCCGCCGCCGAACGTGCCGAGCCCCAGCACCATGACGCGCCGGCCGCGCAGGTCGCGGGGGACGAAGTCGCTCGGCAGGCGCGGGAGGCTGCGGACGCGCGTGGGCGACGGCGCCGCCATCGTCACCGCGACTCCGCCCGCAACTGCTCGGCGTTGCGCCGCACGCCCGCGTCGCGCGCGGCGGCCGGCTCGGTGGGCGGCTCGGGGAAGGTGATCGTCACGGTGTGGCGGTCGACGTGCGTCACCGGGTCGAGCAGCTCGGAGAAGAGGTCGAGGGGGAAGTACTGGTACCAGGGCCGCTCGAGCTCGACGAACTGGGTCACTCCGGGCTGCTTCTCGAAGTGCGCGTCGACGCGCATCGTCCCGTAGTAGGTGAAGGGGCGCTCGACCGGGGAAACGCCGGCGTCCTCACCATTGATGTAGATGCGGGCGCCGACGGGCTCCGTCTCGATCCGGAAGAAGCGCTCGACGCAGCCGGAGAGGGCGACGGAGCAGGCCGCGGCGCATACGGTCGCGGCGAGACGGGCCCCGCGCGAAACTCCAGCGCGGCGGCGGCGGCGGTCCACCCGGCCCCGCCCGGTCTCGATGGCGGAGAGGGAGGGATTCGAACCCTCGGTACAGGGTTTCAACCCCATACAACGGCTTAGCAAGCCGCCGCTATCGGCCACTCAGCCACCTCTCCCGATGTGTGCTTCGATTGGCGGAGGGGGAGGGATTCGAACCCCCGGACCCTTGCGGGTCAACGGCTTTCAAGACCGCCGCATTCGACCGCTCTGCCACCCCTCCGCGCTCCTCGTGATTCAAGCCGGCAGGTCCGGCTTCCCGCTCGAGACCGCGGTCGCGATCACCGCCTCCTCGACCGCGATCGGCGCCTTCTGCGCCACCGCCAGCGCGATCGCGTCCGAGGGCCGGCAGTCGATCCGAAGCGTCTCGCCGCCGTGGTCGAGCACCAGGTTCGCGAAGAACGTGTTCTCGCGCAGGGCGCAGATCTCGATGCCGGTCAGCTTGGCGCCGAGCTGCTCGATGGCGATGCGGAGCAGGTCGTGCGTGAGCGGCCGGACCACGCTCTTCTCGGCGATCTTGCGGTTGATCTCGGCGGCCTCGAAGAAACCGATCACGATCGGGAACGAGCGCGTCCCGTTCTTCTCCTCGAGGTAGATGTACTGCTGGTCGCTGTTCTCTCGGAGGACGATCCGGGACAGCCGGCACTCGACCAACACCGCGGAGCTCCCGCTCGGCGCCGCCGGAAAACTTGCTCCGACGCGCGCCCAGAAGTCGAAATCGAACGATGCGGCGGCGAGCATAGCGGACCCCTTCCATGAATCCCCTCCTGACGATCCTCACGCGGGCCGATCGCATCGAATGCGTGCACCGCGGCCGCCTCGCGGTGGCGACGACCGCCGGTCCGCTCTTCACCGCCGGCGACGCGGACGCGCCGACGTACCCGCGCTCGGCGCTCAAGCCGTTCCAGGCGCTGCCGCTGCTCGAGGACGACCTCGACCGGACGCTCGGACTCGACGCGCGCGAGGTGACGCTCACCTGCGCGTCGCACGGCGGCGACGAGCGCCACGTCGAGGTGGCGGCGTCGCTGCTGAAGAAGGGTGGCTTCGAGCCGTCGGCGCTGCTCTGCGGCAAGCACCCGCCGGTCGACGACGCGGCGGCGCGCCGGCTCGTCGCGCAAGGGCGCGAGTTCACCGTCCTCCATCACAACTGCTCGGGCAAGCACGCGGGGATGCTGATCCAGGCGCGCCACGCCAAGGCGCCGACCGAGAGCTACGTCGACCCCGATCATCCGATCCAGCGCCGCATCCGCGCGCGGATCGCCGAGTTCGCCGGCCTCTCTCCCGATGCGATCGGGGTCGCGATCGACGGCTGCAGCGCGCCCGCCTTCTCCCTCCCGCTCGCCGCGCTGGCGCGCGCGATGGCGCGCTTCGCCGATCCGCGCGAGTTCGCCGCGCCGATCGCCGGCGCCGCGCGCCGCCTCTTCGACGCGACCGTCGCCGAGCCGCACTACCTGTCGGGACGGCGCCGCTTCGACCACGCCGTGATGAAGGCCGGTGGGAAGCGTGTCTTCTGCAAGAGCGGCGCGGAGGGCGTCGTCGCCCTCGCGATCCGGCCGCCGCGCGCGGGCCTGCCGGCGCTCGGCATCGCGATCAAGGTCGACGACGGCAGCGCGCGCGGCCACCACCTGCCGGCGCTCGCACTCCTGCGCTGGCTCGGCTTCGAGCCGCCGGCCGCGCCCGAGGAGCTCGCCTCCTCCGTCGACCCGGTGCTGCGCAACCATCGCGGGCTCGAGGTCGGGCGCGTCGAGGTCGGGGACGCGCTGCGCGAGCTGCCCGCCTCGCCGTGGACGGCGCCGTGAAGCGCGAGCCCTTCGAGGTCCCGCCCGAACTGCGCGTGCTGCCGCGCCGCAGCCCGTCGGCGCACAAGGGCGACTTCGGGCGCGTGCTGATCGTCGGCGGCAGCTACGGCATGCACGGCGCGCCGGTCCTCTCGGCGGGCGCCGCCTTCCGCAGCGGCGCCGGCCTCGTCACCGTCGCGCTGCCGCGCTCGATCTACCCGATCGCCGGACCGGCCGAGCTGCGCGCGACGTGGCGGCCGCTCCCCGAGTCGGGCGCGGGCGCGCTCGAGGCGTCGGCGCTGCCGGCGCTGCTCGCCGCGGTCGCGCACGCCGACGTCGTCGCGGTCGGGCCCGGGCTGGGCTCGGCGGCGGGGACGGTCGCGCTGCTGCACGAGTTCGTGCCGCGCATCGACAAGCCGCTCGTGCTCGACGCCGACGGGCTCAACGCCTTCGCCGACGCCCCGGCGCGCATCGCCGGCCGCCGCCCCGCGACCATCCTCACCCCCCACCCGGGCGAGCTCGCGCGCCTCACCGGACAGCGGCCCGGCGACGACGACGAAGCGCGCCGCCTCGCGGCGCTCGACCTCGCCATGCGGGCCGGCGCGGTCGTCGTGCTGAAGGGCCGCCGGACCGTCGTCAGCAACGGCATGGAGAGCCACGCGAACCCGACCGGCAACCCGGGCATGGCGACGGCGGGCTCGGGCGACGTGCTGACCGGCTGCGTGGCGGCGCTCCTGCACGCGCTGCCCGACGCGCTGCTCGCGGCGCGCGTCGCCGTCTTCGCGCACGGGCGGGCCGGCGACCTCGCGGCGGAGGAGCTCGGCGAGATCGGCGTCACGGCAACCGACGTCTGCGCGAAGCTCCCGGCCGCACTCGCCGCCCACGCGCGCTGACGCGCCGCGCCGGCGGGAACGCCTTCTCCGCGGGCGGAGCGTCGGTATTGTCTGCGCGATTTTTGCCCGCCGCGGAACCTCCGGAGAAGCGATGCCCCGTCGCGACGACCTGCACCGCATCCTCGTCATCGGCGCCGGCCCGATCGTCATCGGGCAGGCCTGCGAGTTCGACTACTCCGGCACGCAGGCGGTGAAGGCGCTGCGCGAGGAGGGCTACGAGGTCATCCTCGTCAACTCCAACCCCGCGACGATCATGACCGATCCGACGATGGCCAACCGGACCTACGTCGAGCCGGTCGACGCCGAGACCGTCGCGCACATCATCGAGGCGGAGCGGCCCGACGCGCTGCTCCCGACGCTCGGCGGGCAGACCGCGCTCAACGTCGCCGTGCAGCTGTGCGAGCGCGGCGTGCTCGCGAAGTTCGGCGTGCAGATGATCGGGGCGCGCTACGAGGCGATCAAGAAGGCCGAGGACCGCCACCTCTTCCGCGAGGCGATGATCAAGATCGGGCTCAAGGTCCCGAAGAGCTGCGTCGCCTACACGATGAACGAGGCGATCGAGGCGCGCGACAAGGTCGGGCTGCCGGCCGTCATCCGGCCCAGCTTCACCCTCGGCGGAACCGGCGGCGGCATCGCCTACAACGTCGACGAATACGAGCGGATCTGCGCGAGCGGGCTCGAGATGTCGCTCAACTCCGAGATCCTGATCGAGCGCAGCGTCGCCGGCTGGAAGGAGTTCGAGCTCGAGGTGATGCGCGACGTCAAGGACCGCTGCGTCATCATCTGCACCATCGAGAACTTCGACCCGATGGGCGTGCACACCGGCGACTCGATCACGGTCGCGCCGATCCAGACGCTCACCGACCGCGAATACCAGCTCATGCGCGACGCGTCGTTCGCGATCATGCGCGAGATCGGCGTCGAGACCGGCGGGTCGAACGTGCAGTTCGCGGTCGACCCCGAGACCGGCGAGATGGTCGTGATCGAGATGAACCCGCGCGTCTCGCGCAGCTCCGCGCTGGCGAGCAAGGCGACCGGCTTCCCGATCGCGCGCATCGCCGCCAAGCTCGCCGTCGGGTACACGCTCGACGAGATCCTGAACCAGATCACGAAGAAGACGCCCGCCTGCTTCGAGCCGACCCTCGACTACTGCGTCGTCAAGATCCCGCGCTGGGCGTTCGAGAAGTTCCCCGGCGCCGACCGCACGCTCACCACGCAGATGAAGTCGGTGGGCGAGACGATGGCGATCGGCCGCACCTTCAAGGAGGCGATGCAGAAGGCGATCCGCTCGCTCGAGATCCAGCGCAGCGGCTTCGGCCTCGACGCCAAGGACCCCTTCCTCAAGGGTGAGACGCCCGACAAGGAGGTGGTGCTGAAGAACCTGTCGGTCCCCAACCCCGACCGCCTCTTCCACCTGCGCACGGCGCTGAAGCTCGGCGTGCCGCTCGTCCGCATCAACGAGCTGACCGGCTTCGACCCGTGGTTCCTGCACAACCTGAAGGAGATCGTCGACCACGAGGCGGAGCTCGCGAAGGTCCCGTCGCTCGAGGCGTGCGACCGCGCGACGATGCTCGGCGCCAAGCGCATGGGCTTCAGCGACGCGCAGCTCGCCCACCTCTGGAAGACGGCCGAGGCGGCGGTGCGCACGCGCCGCAAGGCGCTCGGCGTGGTGCCGGTCTACAAGCTGATCGACACCTGCGGCGCCGAGTTCGCGAGCGAGACGCCCTACTTCTATTCGACCTACGAGTCGGGCGCGTCGAACGCCACGTCGCCCGACGGCGCCGAGAAGGCCGAGTCGGAGATCCTCCCGAGCCCGCGCCGCAAGATCATGATCCTGGGCGGCGGCCCCAACCGCATCGGGCAGGGCATCGAGTTCGACTACTGCTGCGTCCACGCCGCCTACGCGCTGCGCGAGCAGGGCTGCGACGTGATCATGGTCAACTCGAACCCGGAGACGGTCTCGACCGACTTCGACACGAGCAGCCAGCTCTTCTTCGAGCCGCTCACGCTCGAGGACGTGGTCAACATCCACGAGACTCAGAAGATCGACGGCGTGATCGTCCAGTTCGGCGGGCAGACGCCGCTCAACCTGGCGCGCCAGCTCCTGGAAGCGGGTGTGCAGATCATCGGCACGTCGCCCAGGGAGATCGACCGCGCCGAGGACCGCAAGCTCTTCAACGAGCTGATCGTCAAGCTCGGCCTGCGCCAGCCCGAGTCGGGCATCGCGATGTCGCTCGAGGAGGCGGTCGCGGTGGCGCGCCGCATCGGCTTCCCGGTGCTGGTCCGCCCCTCCTTCGTGCTGGGCGGGCGCGCCATGAACATCGTCTACAACGAGAAGCACCTCGAGCGGTGCGTCGGCGAGGCGGTCGAGGCCGCGCCGGGCAAGCCGATCCTGATCGACCGCTTCCTGGAGAACGCGCTCGAGATCGACGTCGACGTCATCAGCGACGGGGAGACCGTCGTCGTCGCCGGGATCATGGAGCACATCGAGGAGGCGGGGATCCACTCGGGCGACTCGACCTGCGTGCTCCCGCCCCACACGATCTCGGAGAAGCAGATCGCCGAGATCCGCGTGATGGCCCACGCGCTCGCGCGCGAGCTCCACGTCGTCGGCCTGATGAACCTCCAGCTCGCGATCCGGGGCCAGGTCATCTATGTCCTCGAGGTGAACCCCCGCGCGTCGCGCACCGTCCCGTTCGTCAGCAAGGCGATCGGCGTCCCGATCGCCAACATCGCGGCAAAGGTGATGGCCGGGCTCGGCACGCTGAAGGACTTCGGCTTCACCGAGGAGGTCTGGCCCGAGCACTTCAGCGTCAAGGTGCCGGTCTTCCCGTTCCTGAAGCTCCCCGGCACCGACACGCTGCTCGGGCCCGAGATGAAGTCGACCGGCGAGGTGATGGGCATCGACCCCGACCTCGGGCTCGCGTTCGCGAAGGCCTACCTCGGCGCGGGCCTGCACATCCCGACCGAGGGCAAGGTCCTGATGTCGGTGAAGGACGCCGACAAGCGCGAGGCGGTCG
Source organism: Planctomycetota bacterium (assembly GCA_036732755.1). Lineage (GTDB taxonomy): Bacteria > Planctomycetota > B15-G4 > B15-G4 > SIAN01 > DASRRB01. Next base: position 9,417 of record DAINBU010000007.1, on the reverse strand, counting down.
AGATCGCCAAGACGCTCTCGCTCCTCGGCTTCCAGGTCCTCGCGACCCACGGGACGTATCGGGCGCTGCGCACGGCGGGCGTGAACGTCGGACCGGTCTACAAGATCGGCCGCGGCCGCCCGAACGTCGTCGACATCATCAAGAACCGGGACGTCGGCCTCGTCCTCAACACGCCCTCGCCCGAGGCCGAGGCGCGCGTCGACGAGATCACGATCCGGACGCAGGCGGTCCAGCACGGGATCCCCTGCATCACCACGATCAGCGGCGCGCGCGCCGTCCTCGCCGCGATCCAGGCGCGCCAGCGCCTGGGCATGCGCGCCCGAGCGCTGCAGGACTTCCACGCGGCGATCTGAACCGTTCCGCGCCGGCGCTACCGGGATTTGCCGCGTTTCGCTACAATGTGACGCCTTGTTGCCGTTCCCTTCGGGGCCCGAGTCGGCCCCCTCCATGTCGCAGGAACCACGATGGGCGCCGAAGTCGCAAAGAAGCTCGAAGACACACTGCTGCGTTGGAAGGGCGTCGAGGCGCAGCGGGCCTCCGCGAAGACGAGCTTCACGATCCAGGGTTCGCTCTTCTCGTTCCTGACCAAGTCCGGCGTGGTGGTCAAGCTCCACCCGCGCCAGCGCGAGGACGCGCTCAAGGTCCGCGACTCCCGGGCCTTCGTCGGCAAGAAGGGCGAGGACGCGACCGACATGGTCGAGTTGCCGCTCGAGACCGACCGCGACCTGAACCAGGCGCTGCCTTGGCTGCGCCGCGCCTGCCGCTTCGTCCGCTCGAACTCGATGGGCTGAACCTCGGGGATTCCCCGGGAGCACGCCCCCGTCCGGAGCCCGCGGTGACGGCCGCGACGAGCTCCTGACCGGGGCCGCCGATGCGGACGAAGTTGCCTGATACACGGTCGCGGCGCTGAGGTAGTCTGCTCCGGCCGCAGTCGCCGGGTTCGCGAGGGTCGCCGCGTCCGAATGTCCGCGCACGAACATCCGTTTCGTGCCCGAACCGCGGCGAAGCTACGCCAGGAGGATCCGATGTCTCCTCGGCCCGCCATCACTGCCGCGTGGGTCGTCGCTTCGTTCCTCGCATTCCCGCTGGTCGGCGGGAAGGCGCTCGCGCACGGCGGAGGCTGGCGCCCGCCGCCGCCGACAAGGACGGGCGGCGGCGGTGGCCATCGCACCGGTCCTCCCACCAATCCGGGCGGCTCCAGCGGCGAGCCGACCCATCCCGGCAATCCGAATGGGCCCGGGACTCCGGGTGGCGGGAAGGGCGACACGACGCCGCCGAACCAGGGCGATCCGGAGAAGCCGTCGACCCCGTCCGCGGCGCCGGCATCGACTCCCGGCCCGACCGCCCCGCCCACGCAGCGCCCGAGCGGGCCTTCGACGGGCGGCCCGAAGGCTCCGGTCAACGGCCCGCGCACCGGCGGCAGAGGCAACTACGGCCGCCGCAGCACGAACGACGGCGACCGCTGGGAGCGCTGGTGGGCCGGCCAGCGCGAGCTCTACCTCACGCGTCGCCACGGCGTCTCCCTCACTCCTCGCACCCTCGCCGGGTCGACCGGCACGCCCTCGGGCGCGCCCGACCTGCGCGCGACGATCCTGCCGATCCTCGCTTCCGCGCTGCGCGATCCGTCGTCCGACGTCGCGGACTCGGCTGCGATCGCGCTCGGCCGCTGTGTCCGCGCCGAGGAGTCGGAGCCGATCGTGCCCGTGCTCGTGAGCAGCCTGCGCCACCCCGACCGCCAGGTCGAGGACGCGGCGGCGCTCGCGCTCGGCATCCTGGGCGGCACCGAGGTGATCCGCCCGCTGACGGAGCTCGCGCTCGACGACGACGCGGGCCGCTCGCACTGCCGCTCGGGCGGGCCGATCGACATGCTGCTCCGCTCGCAGGCGGCGCTCGCGCTCGGGCTCACGCGCACGCCGGAGTCGCTCGCGCCGCTCACGCGGCTCGCGCTCGCCGGCGACACGCCGCGCGAGCTCGCCGCGTCGGCGGTGCTCGCGCTCGGGCTCGCGCACGACGCCGCGCCGGCGGTCGCCGTCTCCCTGGTGAAGCTCCTCGACGACCGCGCGCTCGACCGCGAGGTGCGCGCGCAGGTCCCGATCGCGCTGGCGCGCCTGCCGGGGACCGCCGCGCGCGCGGCGCTGCCCAAGCTGGTGCAGCTGCTGGGCGACCGGATGACCTCCGACGTCCTCGCCCGCTCCTCCGCGATCGCGCTCGGCCGCATCGCCACCGTCGAGGACGGCGAGGTGGTCGACCTGCTGATGATCGTCACCAAGCAGGACGAGGACTTCGCGACGCGCCAGTTCGCGCTGCTCGCGCTCGGCCGCCTCCACGAGCGAGCGCGCGACTCCACCGACCGCTCGGCGCTGACCGCCGAGGTGACGGCGCGCCGCACGGCGGCGGTCCAGGCCTTCCTGGTCGAGCAGCTGCACCGCCCGACGCACAAGTCGCTCGCCCCCTACGCCGCGCTCGCGCTCGGGATGTTCGCGCGCGGTGATGCGACCTTCGAAGGCGCCGCCGCGTCGCCGGCGCTCGCCGCGTCGCGCAAGGCGCTCGCGGACGCGTTCGGCGACGAGGCCGATCCGTCGGTCGCCGGCGCGGTCGCGATCGCGCTCGGGCTGTCCGGCGCGACCGACTCCGCGCCGCTCCTGCTCCGCGAGCTGGCGCAGACCGCGAACCCGACGCTGCGCGGCCACCTCGCCGTCGCGCTCGGCCTGCTGCGCGAACCCGCGGCGAAGGAGCCGCTCGCGAAGCTGCTCGCCGACCCGGCGCTCCCGCCGGCGGCCCGCATCGACGTCGCGCGCGGCCTCGCGATGGTCGGCGACGCCGACCTCGAGGAGCGCCTCCTCGCCCTCCTGCGCCAGTCGGGCGACACGCCGAGCGCGATCGCCTACTCGAAGGCGCTCGGCCTGGTCGGGAGCGAGCGCGCCGTCGCGTCGCTCGCCGCGCTGACGACCGACCGCACCGCGCCGGCGCTGCAACGCGCCTTCGCCGTGGTCGCGCTCGGCCTGATCGGCGAGAAGACGGCGCTGCCCTGGAACGTGCCCTACCTGATCGACGCCAACTACACCGTGCCGCTGCGCGCGCTCGAGGAGATCGCCGACATCCTCTGAGCGCGCGATCGCGCGCTCCTCCGCTCCCGCCGTCCCCGTCGCGCGCCGCCCCGCCGTGCGCGAGCGCGCGCGGGAGCGCCCGGCGCGGCGCCCCCCGGGCGCGGCACCGCCATTGCGCCGGATCGGGATTCCGGTACGACTTCGCCGCGGAGTCCTCCATGCGTGCCGTCCCGTCCGCGCTGCTCGCGTCCATCCTCCTCGCTCCCGCCGCGCTCGCGCACGGCGGCATCTGGCGGCCGGCGGGCGGCGACCCGACCTCGCCGGGGGGCGCGGGCGCGCCGACGACTCCGGGCCGCGGCCGCGGCGCGGCGACGCCGGGCGGCGGTCGGTCGACGTCGCCCGACCTCGATCGCTGGGAGGCGTGGTGGTACTTCCAGCGCGAGGCCTACCTCCCCCGCCACACGGTCGCCCGACATGAACGGCCGGTCACCAGCGGCGCCGGCGACCGGGTCGGCCAGACCGTCGCCGAATCGCCGCCCGACTCGCCGCTCCTGCCCGAGGACGCGCGCGCGCTCGTGCTGCCCGTATTGCTCGGGGCCCTGAAAGACGGCTCCTCCGAGGTCGTCGACGCCGCCGCGATCGCGCTCGGCCGCTCCGTCGAGGCGGCCGCGGCGGGCCCCTTCCTCGACCCGCTGCAGCGGACCGTCGCGCACAAGGTCCGCTCGCCGCAGCAGGCGGCCACGCTCGCGCTCGGGATCATCGAAGCGCCCGAGGGCGCCGCCGCCCTGCGCGAGATCGTGCAGGACACGCCGGCCGGCCGCGGCGTCTGCGGCGCGACCGGCCCGATCGACGACCTGCTGCGCGGGCTCGCCGCGCTCGCGCTGGGCTTCAGCGACGAGCGCGCGAGCGTCGGCGTGCTCGCCGCGATCGCGCGCGCCGGCGACTCGTCGCGCGACCTCGCGGCGTCGGCCGTCCTCGGGCTCGGGCTGCACAAGAAGCAGTCGGCCTTCGCGACCGTCGAGCTGGTCAAGCTGCTCGAGGAGCCGACCCTCGACCGCGACGTGCGCGCGCAGGTGCCGATCGCGCTGCAGCGCCTCGACGGCGCGCGCGCCCTGCTCCCGAAGATGCTCGACCTCTTCCGCGAGCGGCGCACGCCGAACGACGTGGCGCGCTCGCTCGCGATCGCGCTCGGCAACGTCGGGCTGCCCGACGAGGAGGAGATCGTCGACGCGCTGCTCTACAGCTCGCGCTTCCACGACGACGCGACCACGCGCCACTTCGCGCTGCTCGCGCTCGGCCGCCTCTACGAGCGCGCCGGCCCGCTCTCCAAGGAGGCCGAGAAGGTGCGCGCGAAGGTCTGCGCCGAGATGCTGAAAGAGGCGCGCGACCCGCAGAAGCGGACCACGCGCCCGTTCGCGGCGCTCGCGCTCGCGCTGGTCGGTCGCGGCGAGCGCCTCGCGTCGCCCGGCTCCGCCCCCTCCGCGCAGGTCGAGGCGTCGATCCGCTGCTTCGAGCAGGGCTTCCTCGGCGAGAGCGAGGCGTCGCTCCAGGGCGCCTTCGCCATCTCGCTCGGCCTGATCGGCGCGACCGGCTCGACCAAGGCGATGCGCGCCGCGCTCGACGAGACGCAGATCGCGTCGCTGCGCGGCCACCTCGCGACGGCGCTCGCGCTGCTGCACGACGTCGACGCGATCCCGAAGCTGCGCGCGCTCCTCGAGGACCGCTCCGTCGTCCCCGGCCTGCGCATCGACGTCGCGCGCGCGCTCGGGATGCTGGGCGACAAGGACTTCGAGCCGCGCCTGATCGAGCTGCTCGCGGAGGCCGACGACATTCCGCGGGCTGCGGCCTATGCGAAGGCGCTCGGGCTGCTCGGGGGGCGACGCTCCGTCGAGGCGCTGGTCGCGCTGGCGCAGCGGCGCGACATCCCGATGCAGCGGCGCGCCTTCGCCGTGGTCGCGCTCGGCCTGCTCGCCGAGAAGTCCGAGCAGCCGTGGAACGTCCGCTACCTGATCGACGCCAACTTCACGACGCCGCTCCGTCCGCTGCAGGAAGTGTTCGATATCTTGTGAACCCGCACGCGGCCGGCCCCGCGCGCGGCGCGGCGGGCCGGCGCGGGCCGGCCGGCGCGCGCGCGGCCGACCGAATCTCCCGGGTTCCCCGTGAAGATCCACCCCGCGTGGCGAGCGCTGTCCGTCACGGCCGTCGCGATGGTCGCCTTTGGGCTCGCGTGGGCGTGGCGCATCCTCGGGGAGCGGCAGGAGGCGACGTCGCGCCGCGGCTACGTCCACGAGCGGCTCGACGCCGGCCAGCTGCGCGCCGCCGACTTCCTCGCCGCGCGCCTCGCCCACGACTTCGCCGCGCTCGACTGGACCGCGCGACTGCGCGCCACCACCTCGACGCTGGTCGCCGCCAACGCGCTGCTGCAGCAGCGCCGCGCGAGCGACGCGCGCGCCCGCCTCGAGCCGCTCGTCGCCGGCGGTGACGCGCCCGCCGCCGCGCACTTCCTGCTCGGCCGCGCCCTGATCCAGCTCGGCGAGAGGGCCGCGGGCGAGGCGGAGCAGGCGAAGGCGCGCGAGCTCGCGCCCGACGCGCCGTTCTTCCGGAAGGAGCGGGAGTAGTGGCGGCGCTCGAGCGCATCTCCGGGCTCGCGGTCGCGGCGGCGCTCGCGGCCGCGGCGGGGCTGTGCGCCTTCGCCGGCCTGCGCGCCGGCGCGATCCCGCACGCCGGCGACTGGGACCAGTACGTCTCCTTCTTCGAGATGCAGCGACGAGCGCTGCTCGTGCACGGCGACCTGCCGTGGTGGAACCCGTGGCTGCTCGGCGGGATCCCGGGCGTCGCCCATCCGCAGTTCACGACGCTCTCGCCCTTCTTCCTGCCGATCCTCCTGTTCGGCCCGGTCGCCGGCACCTTCGTCTTCTTCGCGGCGCACGTCTTCGTCGGCACGGCCGGGATGTGGCTGCTCGCGCGGCGGCTCGGGCGCGACGCGCCGGCCGCGGCGGCGGCGGCAGCCGTCTTCTCGCTCGCCTTCGTCCCGATCCTGGCCGGCGGCGTCGCCAACCGCATGAACGGCTCGCTCGTGCCCTGGCTGATGGTCGGCCTGCTCGACGCGCGGCGCGGCGCGCGCGGCGTCGCGATCACGGCGATCGCGACGGCGCTGCTGCTGCTCGAGGGCGGCGTCTACGCGCTGGTCGGAGGCGGGCTGCTCGCGCTGCTGCTCGCGCTGTGCGACGGCGCGCCGCGCGAGGTCGCGCAGGCGGCGCTGCGCTTCGGCGCGGGCGTGCTGCTCGGCGTCGCGCTCGCGGGGCTGCGCGTGGTGCCGATGGCCGAGCTCTACGCCGCCTTCCCGCGCGAGAGCGGCATGTACGCGGCGGCGCCGCTCTGGGACGGCGCGCGCCTCGCGACGCTGCCCGGCGCCGTCGCGGCGCTCCTCTGCGCCCCGCAGCCCGGCCAGCGCGAGTGGCTCTTCGGGCAGTTCCTCTTCGTCGGCACCCGGCTCACGACGGCGCTGCTCGCGCTGCTGCTGGTCGGGCTCGCGGCGGCACGGCGGCGGCCGTTGCTGCTCGCCGCATTCGTGCTGCCGCTCCTGCTCGTGCTCGGCAACGCGTCGCCGCTGAACCTGTGGGCCGCGCTCACGCGGCTGCCGGGCTTCACGTCGCTCAACCTGCCGATGTCGATGCTCTTCGTCCCCTACGTCGCACTTGCGCTGATCGTCGCCGACGCGGCGCCGGCGCTCGCGTCGTTCGCGGGGGGCGGGCCGACCGTGCGGCGCGCCGCCGCGGGCGCGCTCGCCGTCGCGACGCTCGCCGTGCTCGCGTTCCAGTGCGCGGGGCTGCGCCGCGACTGGCCGTTCGAGGAGGTCCCCGCCGCCGCGCCCGCGTCGACGCCCTTCGCGCAGGCGACCGGCGACAAGGACCACATGGTCCCGTCGATCCGCCGCAACGAGGGCGTGCTCGCCGCCTACGAAGAGGTGGTCCGCTCGAAGCTCACGGTCGCGGCGAAGGCGCGCGGCGATCGCGACGACCACGGCGAGTGGTTCCTCGCGACGAGCCACGCGCCCCTCGCGCCGGCGCGCTGGTCGCCGAACCGTCTCGAATTCGACTGGAAGGGCGGCGACGCCGGCGGCTCGCCGCCGCGAACCGAGCGGCTGGTCGTGAACCAGAACGCGCTGCCGGGCTGGAGCGCGACGTTCACCGCCGCGGCGGGCGGCGCGACGCGCGAGCTGCCGGTCGAGCCGCACGCCGGCCGCCTCTCGGTCGCGCTGCCGCGCGAGCCGGGGCGGCTCGTCCTGCGCTACGCTCCGCGCTCGCTCGTCGCCGGGGCGTGCGCGAGCGCGGGCGCGCTCGTTCTCCTGGTGCTGCTCGCGACGGCGCCGGCGCGCCGGCTCCTGGCGCGCCCCGCCGGCGGTCGATTGGAGGGGCGCCTCTCTCCCCCATGACCCCCGATACCGCCCCCACCTCCGCACCGGCCGCCGCGCCGCCCGTCGACGACTTCGCCGCGCACGAGCGCGCGCGGCGCGAGCAGCGCATCGCCTGGTGGGACGCGATCGCGCCGCAGCGCGACCGTTGGCGCAGGCGCGGCAGCGTCTACCACGACGAGGTGCAGCGGCTGCTGCGCTTCCTGATCCCGCGCCAGAGCCGCGTGCTCGAGGTCGGCTGCGCGACCGGCGACGTCCTGAACGCGCTCGAGCCGGCGAGCGGCGTCGGCGTCGACTTCTCGCCGAAGATGGTCGAGCTGGCGCGCGCCAAATTCCCCGCGCTCGACTTCGTGGTCGGCGACGCGCAGGAGCTCGAGACGGCGCTCGCGCCGCTGCCGGCCGCGCGCCGCGACTTCGACTACGTCGTGATGAGCGACCTGGTCGGCCACGTCGGCGACGTCTGGACCACGCTACGCCAGGCGCGCCGCGTCGTGCGCGACGACACCAGGCTCGTGATCACCTGGTACAGCTTCCTGTGGGAGCCGATCCTCAAGCTCGGCGAGAGCGTCGGCATGAAGATGCCGGTCCACCCCGAGAACTGGCTATCGCTCTCCGACCTCGAGGGGTTCCTCGCGCTGAACCACTTCGAGGTGGTGCACGCCGGCTCGCGCGTCCTGTTCCCGCTCGACGTGCCGATCGTGTCCCATGTCCTGAACGGCTTCGTCGCGAGGCTGCCGCTGTTCCGCTCGCTCAACCTGGCGCGCTACCTGGTCGCGCGGCCGCTCCCGATCCCGCAGCCGCGGCCCCTCACCACCAGCGTGATCGTCCCGTGCCGCAACGAGCGCGGCAACGTCGCGCCGGCCATCGCGCGCATGCCGATGCTCGGCCCGAAGACGGAAGTGATCTTCTGCGACGGCCACTCGACCGACGGCACGGTCGAGGAGATCGAGCGCGTCCGCGCCGACGGCCGCGAGCGCCCCTTCACGATCGAGCTCCTGGCGCAGGACGGGACCGGCAAGAAGGACGCGGTCTGGAAGGCGTTCCGCGCCGCGAAGCACGACCTCCTGATGATCCTCGACGCCGACCTCACCGTGCCGCCCGAGGATCTCCCGAAGTTCCACCTCGCCGTCGCGGAGGGGAAGGGCGAGCTGATCAACGGCACGCGCCTCGTCTATCCGATGGAGGGCGGCGCGATGCGCGTCCTCAACATGGTCGGGAACAAGTTCTTCAGCCTGGCGCTGTCGTGGATCCTCGGCCAGCGCATCAAGGACACGCTGTGCGGCACCAAGGTGCTGCTCCGCTCCGACTGGCGCGGCATCGAGTCGGAGCTCGGCTGGTCGGGCGCGCACGACCCGTTCGGCGACTTCGACCTGATCCTCGGAGCCGCGAAACGGAACCTGCGCATCCGCGACCTGCCGGTGCGCTACCGTGCTCGGACTTACGGCGAAACGAAGATCTCCCGCTTCCGCGACGGCGTCCGCCTGCTGCGGCTCGTGCGCGACGCGTTCCTGCGGCTCAAGTGGAAGCGCTGACGCTCAGAGCTTCACGTACTCGTAGTCGAAGGGTTTGCCGTCCACGCCGCGCGCGGGCGCGCTGATCCAGCCGGCGATCTTCCCGATCTCGTGGACCGGCACCATGATGCTGCGCAGGTAGGCCAGGTCGGCCTCGCTCGGAAGCCATTCGTCGTGGCGCGCCTGGAAGACCTTCGCGTCGATCAGGTTGCCGGCGGGATCGAAGGCGTGGCGCGAGTACTCGCCCTGGTGGCGGTGGAAGCGGCGGCTCGGCAGCGCGAGGCGGTCGGGCAGGCCGGCCTTCTCGAGTTCGTGGTTCCAGCGGCGTACGGCGCGCTCGCAGTCCTCGACGTAGTCGTCGCGCAGCGATTCGTTCAGCGCATTGCGAAGGGCGACCTCTTTCTCTTTCAGTTACCCGTCCGCGACCACCGAGATCCGCTTCACC
>DAINBU010000006.1:26687-86768 GCA_036732755.1 Planctomycetota bacterium | reverse complement strand
GACTTGCGGTCCTTGGGGAGGAGCGCCGGGTCGACCGCCTTGCGCTCGGTGCGGCAGCAGGAGTCGTCGGCGCCGGCCGGATCCTGGACGAAAACGAGGGACGCGAACGCCACCAACGCGGCCGGAGCAGAGAGCGGCATCGAGGAGGTTCCGAGGGGGGAGGCGGAGCGGGGCCCGTGGACAGCGCACGTACCGGTCCACGGCCCGTGACGGGGACTCCCGCCAGCCATGGATCGGCAGGACGGGTCGATGCGCCCCGACGATTCTCCCTTTCGGGGTCAGCCGCCCCGCTGCAGGGGGATCGGCGCGTCCGGCGCATTCGTGCCCGGCGGCGCCGGATCCTTCGACTTGTTTTTGGCCGACGCCAGCATCTCGCGCGTGAACTGGGTGGCCGGGACCGTGTGCTTCTCGAACGGGGTGCCCTTGAAGACGTTGAAGGCGTCGTCGCTCGTGCCGAGCAGCGACGGGCTGTAGTTCTTGCCGGTCTTCTCGTTGTTCTCGGCCCACTGCTTGGGGCAGGTCTCGAGCAGGCAGTACGACTTCACGCCCTTGAAGAGGTCGTACATGCGCCGCCAGATCACCGCGAGCGGCTCCTTGTGGATGTTGCCGAAGCAGCCGTGGATGCGGTCGCAGGTCATCACGTCGCCGTCGTTCGTGAGGTAGAGCTTCGCCGTGCCGGCGGGGCAGCGGTTCTTGCCCAACCAGAACATGTTGTCTTCCCGGACCCGCGGATTGTCGCGGTACTTCCAGTAGAGTTCCGGGTCGAGCCCGTCGTTCTTGTACCGCATCGGATAGTTCCAGAGGACGCTGCAGTCGTCCTCCTCGGCCATCTTCATCGCGGTCTCGATGTTCTCGCGCTCGCTCTTGATGTTCACGACGGAGAGCGTGACGCCCATTCCGAGCGACCGCGCGTAGCGCGCGTACTCGCGCTTGAAGCTCTTCAGGTAGTAGAGGCCGTAGCTCATCTGGATGGTCGAGACGCCGACCTCCTTGAGCCGGCGGATCTTCTCTTCGCTGAGCAGCGTCGAGTTCGTGACGATCGAGACAACGATGTCCTTCGGGATGACGTCGATCAGCTCGTAGATGTCCTTGCGGATCATCGGCTCGCCGCCGGTGATGTTGACGTGGATCATCCCGAGCTTGCGCGCCTGCTTCATCACGTCGCGAACCACCTCGACGGGAATATCGGGCGGGCGCTTCTGCGCGTACATCAGGTCTTCGGCGTAGCAGAACTCGCACTTCAGGTTGCAGATCCAGGTGACGGCGAACTCGACGCTGCGCAGCATCTCGACGCCGGCGCGCAGCTTCAGCTCGGAGGCGAGGACGCGCCGGACCTGCGCCGGGTTCTGCGCCGCCATCTTCAGCTGGGTGAGGGCCTTGCGGATCATTCGACGGTCCCGGTTGCGACCCGACGTGCGACGTGCCGATCGGGTCCGTCATCGGACCGGTCGGGCGCGGAAAGATAGCACCCCCCCGAGGAATCGGACCCAGGCGCCGGGCGAAGCGCTGGAAAAGAGTGCCGTCGCCTCAGCGCGCGAGGAGGCGCCGCGCCACGTCGGGCGCGGCGGCGAGACGCAGCGTGAGCAGCCCCGCCGCGCGCGCGACCCAGACCATGTCGAAGGGTTCGAGCTCGGTCGTGTTCTCGGGGCGGTCTCCGGTCTCGTGGTAGACCTTCGAGTAGTCGACCACGATGCGGTCTTTCCCGCCCTTCCAGTGCGGCGAGAGGAATCCGGGCGTGATCGCCGGCGTCTCGGAATGGCCCCACGCCGCCGTGAAGATCGTGATGGCCGGCAGGTCGCCGGGCGCGCCGCCCCGATTCCAGCCCGGCGCGAACTCGTAGCTGTCGGTGCCGCCGAGCGAGGCGTTGCTGGTGTACTCGGTCCAGAAGCCGGGCTTCCCGACGTAGTCGGCCGCCATGCCCAGGCCGAGCCGGATCAGCGGCTCGTTCAGCTTCAGGTCGTCGGGCTCGAAGTAGACGCAGTCGCGCGTCGCGCCGGTGCCCGCCTCGTCGAAGTTGACGACCGCGAGGTGGCGCGCCGCGCTGCCGTCGGCGCGGATGCGCTCGACGTACGCCCGGGTCGAGTGGATCTCGCTGCCCCAGACCAGGAAGCGCAGCGTGAAGGGGAGCGCGAGCGCCTCGTCCTTCGCGAGGCCCGCGAAGGCGACCGCCAGCTCCTGCACGACCGCGTCGCCCGAGCCGTTGTCGTCGGCGCCCGGCCCGCCCGAGTCGGAGTCGCCGTGCGCGCAGAAGAGCAGGAGCGGCGCGTCCTTCAGCGGTTCCTTCGCGCCGGGCGCGCGCGCCGGCAGGTCGCCGTAGACGGTGATCGGCGCGCCCCGGCCGTCGAACACCTTCGCCTCGAGGGTGAGCGTCGGCTCGACGTCGGGCGCCGGCTCGGGGCCGAGCGCCTTCTCGATCGCCTTCGCCTCGCGCGCCGAGATCGTGAGCAGCGTGCCCGCGAAGCCGGGCGGCGCGTGGATCACCGGCGTCGAGTCGGCGAGGCGCCGCTCGAAGCGGGCGAGGACGACGCGCGGCTGGCGCTTGCGCTCGAGCTGCGGCTCCCGCGGCCAGCGCTCGCCGTCGACGAGCAGCGCGTAGGGCTCGGGCGCCGCCTCGTCGGCGGGCGGCGGCGCGGTCCGCAGCGGCAGCGTCGTCCGCTCGATCCCCGGCGAGTGGAACGCGAGCGTGCCGTCCTTCAGCGCGATCTTCTCGCCGTCGACGTCGACGACCGCGTCGACCGCGAGCGGCTGGTACGCCTGCTTCAGGGGATCGGTCAGCGACACCGGTTCGTAGCCCGCGTCGCGCAGTAGCCGCGCGTGGTACTTCGCCGCCGCGTCGCCCGACGGCGTGCCGCCCATGCGCGGCCCGATCGCGACCAACTCGCGCACCGTCCGGAGCAGCCGCTGCTCGTCGATCCGCGCCGCGAACTTCGCCTCGAGCGGATGCGCGCCCTGGGCCGCGAGGAGGGCGGCGACGAGCGGCGAAAGGAGGTCCATCTCCGGGAGCATAGGGCGGCGCGCGCTTGACTCGGCGGACGGGCGCCCGTACGACGGCGCGCGGCCGCCGCTTGCCGAGCCGGAAAGGTGGTCGCTGCCGGAGGTGCCAGTGCGGGCCTTCGGTGGAGGAAAGTCCGGGCTCCACAGGGCAGCGTGGCGGGTAATCACCGCCGGCCGCAAGGCCAGGGACAGCGCAACAGAAAGCAGACCGCCTCGATGGGTCGTCGCTCCGCTTCGGCGGGTCGACGACGCGTCGCGGTAAGGGTGAAACGGTGAGGTAAGAGCTCACCAGCAGGCGGGGCAACCCGTCTGGCTAGGCAAGCCCCACGCGGAGAAAGACCAAATAGGGGAGGATGACACGGCCCGTGTCGCCAGCACTCCCGGGTAGGTCGTTCGAGGTCGCCGGCGACGGCGATCGCAGAGGAATGATCACCGCCCTCGCGAGCGCCGGCTGCTTGCAGCCGGCGTGACCGGGGGGACAGAACCCGGCTTAAAGATGACTCGGCAAGCGGTTGGCCACTTTCTGGCGAGGGCGACGATGACGCGCACGGCCGGGCTCCTGCCTCTCCTGTTCGTCGCCGCCGGGCTCGCGCTCGGCGCGGTCCCCGGCGACGCGGTCGATGCGCTCCGCAGCGCCGTGAGCGCCTCCGACGCGCGCGCCGAATCGGTGCAGAAGGCGCTGCCGCCCGTGATCGAGGCGGCCGCGACGGCCGGGCTGCCGCCGCTGTCGGAGGGGATCGACCGCTTCGAGGAGAACTTCGAGGCGGGCGCCGGCGAGGCGGCGCGCCGCGCCGACCGCGGCGATTCGGAGAAGAAGGGGGCTGCTCCCGCCGAAGGCGAGGAGCCCGATCCGGCGAAGCGCCTCCAGAACATCGCGAAGGGGAGCGCCGAGGCGATGCGCGCGCTCGACCTCCTCGACGTCCTGCGCAAGGGCAGCCTCGACCTCGTCGACGCGGTGATCAAGAAGGGCGACCCGGCCGGCGTGAACCTGGTCGTCTCCGAGTACGAGAAGCACACCAAGAAGGTCGACGACCTCGAGAAGCGCGACGAGGACGGCCGCGGCAAGCTCGCCGACCTCTCGGCGAAGGCCTACGAGCTCGAGCAGTCCAAGGCGAAGTTCGACGCGCAGGCGAAGGTCGCCGGCGACAAGGCGGAGCAGGCCGCGAAGGTCGAGGCCAACGCGCAGGCGCTCGAATTCCATCGCGACCTGCGGCTGCGCCTCGCCAGGGCGGCCGGCTCGATGCTCGCGAACGCCAAGGGACCCGAAGCCGACCGCGCCATCGCGGCGCTCGAGAAGAAGGTCGACGGCAAGGCGCCGGCCGAGGACCGCATCCGCTGGATCGACCTCTACGCGCGGCTCGGCCGCGAGACCATCCCGTCCGAGGTGCTCGACGTCGCGCAGCAGGCGGCGCGCCAGTGGAAGATCCACGAGGACGAGGCGAACAAGCTGCGCGACAAGTACGACAAGGCGAAGGAGGCCTACTTCAAGTCGACCGACACGCGCACCAACACGGTGAGCAAGGCGACCGCCGACGCGTTCAACGCGCTGCAGAAGCAGATGCAGGCCGCGACCGCGGGCCAGCGCGACATGGACCGCCTGCGCCTCGCCGCCGGCCGCGCGGTCGGCGCGGCGGTCGCGGTGGTGCCGGAGGGGAAGCGCGACAAGCTGGTCGACTGGGCGCTGCTCGCCGCGCAGAACGAGAAGGAGCTCGAGACGCGCTGCGCGGTGGTCGAGTCGCTCGGCCTGCTCGACCACCCCAAGGTGCGCGAGTCGCTGCGCAAGTGGCTCGTCTCGGAGAAGGAGACGCGCGTCCGGCTCGAGGCGCTCGAGGCGCTGGTGCAGCTGAAGGACGCCGAGTCGATGGAGGTCGTGCGCGCCCGCCTGCTCGCCCACGAGAACTGGCGCGTGCGCGTCGCCGCGGTCGCCGCGCTGGTGCGCGTGCCGCAGAAGGAGTCGATCCCGGCGCTCATCGCCGCCCTCGAGGTCGAGGTCGGGCGCGTGCGCGAGGACGTCACGCAGGCGCTGCAGCGCCTGACCGGCCAGGCGCTCGCCATGGACGCGAACGTCTGGAAGCGCTGGTGGGACGAGAAGGGCGCGTCGTTCAAGCTCGAGGACGTCCCGAAGTCGCGCCGCCTCGCCGTCTCGGCGTGGGACCAGGCCGCCGGCGGCAAGGTGACCTTCTACGGGATCAGCTCGATCAGCAAGCACGTCTGCTTCGTCATCGACATCAGCCTCAGCATGAAGGAGGCCGACGGCGCGGCGAACGGCAAGAGCCGCCTCGACGTCGCGAAGGAGCAGATGAAGCAGGCGATCGACGGCCTCTCCGACGGCGACACCTTCTCGATCGTCGCCTTCGCCGGCAGCGCCGACCGCTGGCAGCCCAAGATGACCAAGGTCACCGCGGCCGTGAAGGACCGCGCCAAGAAGTGGATCGACAACGACCTCAACCTCGACATGGGGACCAACATCCACGCCGGCATGAAGGCCGCCTTCGAGATCGCCGGGCTCGGCTCGCGCGACTCGGGCTACCAGTCGGAGATCGACACGATCTTCTTCATGACCGACGGGCAGCCGACGGTGGGCGAGGTGACCGACGCGCTCGAGCTGCGCCGCCTGATCCGCGAGTGGAACCGCCTCTCCCGCATCCGGATCCACTGCATCGGCGTCGGCAAGGACCCCAACATCGCGCTGCTCTACGGCATCGCCGAGGATTCCGGCGGCCAGTTCCAGCACCGGTAGCCGCGCGTCACTCGGTCGCGCCCGACTTCCTCCGCTGCAGCCAGCTGCGCAGGATCACCGTCGCGGCGGTCGAGTCGAGCTTGGGCTTGCGCGCCGAGTGGCGGTGGCCGGCGTCCTTCAGCAGCGCGTGCGCCGACTTCGTGGAGAGGCGCTCGTCCTCCTCCTCGACCGGGTAGGGGAGGCGCTCGCGCAGGACCTGCGCGAAGAGGCGCACCTCGCCGGCGGCCCGCCCGTCCACGCCGTCCATCTGCGTCGGGATGCCGATCACGATCCCGACGATCTCCTCGTCCCGGCAGATCTTCGCGAGCGCGGCGAGGTCGGCCTCGAGCGTCGTGCTCTCGAGGCGCGGCAGCCCGCGCGTCGTGATCCCGAGCGCGTCGCAGACCGCCAGTCCGATGCGGCGGCGGCCCCAGTCGACCGCGAGTCGGCGGCCCGGCGCGCTCACGGTCCGCGCCGGTCGCGCCGCGGCGCTTCGCGCCGGTAGAGGCGCGCCTCGTAGCGGTGCAGGTCGAGCCGCCGCCGCGTCGAGCGCGCGACGAGCGCGAGCCCGCGCTCGATCTCCGGCGTGACGCCCTCGTGGTCGCCGAGCGGGCGGCCGCGGTCGAAGAGGAGCAGCACCCAGCCGGCGCGGTCGACCGGCAGGAAGTCGTCGGGCGAGCGCGCGCGCAGCGGGAGGCGCAGGCACTCGACCCCGAAGCCGTGCGACGCGAAGGCGGGGTCGCTCGCGAAGAGCGGCTCGCCGCCGCGGCGGCGCTCCGAGAAGGCGGCGGCGAGCGGCGCGACGTCGAAGCGCCCGCCGTCGACGAATTCCGACGCGAGCGACGGGAGCGAGGGCACGACGGCGAACGAGAGCGCCGCGAGCCGCGCGAGCGGCGCCGGGGCCGCCTCCCACCAGAGCCCGAGCCCGCTCGCGGCGAGGACGACGACCGCGGCGGTGAGGCACGCCGCCGCAGGTTCGGGCGCGAAGCCGAGCTTGAGTCCGGCCGAGAGCAGCGCCGCGGCGGCGACCACGACGAGCAGCCGCCGGCGCGGCGCGACGGCGCGCGCGCCGCCGCCCGCCGGCGCGCACCACGCCGCGACCACGAAGACGAGGCCGCCGAGCCCGAGGTCGGCCGCGACCCAAGCCGAGCCCTCGACCGCCGCGGAGGTCGCGACCGCCTTCGACGCCGAGAAGAGGGCGAGCGCGGCCATCGACGTCGCGACGCCGAGCGCGAGCAGCGGCCGCAGCCCGCGCAACGCCGCAAAGAGCGCGAGCGACGCGACGAAGGTCGCGCCGACCGTCGAACCCGAGCGCGAGACGTGCACGGCGAACGGCGTCGTCGCCGCGAGCGTGGCCGCCGCGAGCGCGACGCACGGCCCCGCGCCGCGCCTCAGCAGCGCCCACGCGAGCGCGGGCGACGCCGCGCCGAGCGCCGCCGACCACGCGCGCGGCTCGACGAAGCGGTCGGGGTTCGCGGTAAGGAAGTGCGCCGCCTCGCCGAGGTCGGGCGGGAGGCCGCCGAGGCCGAAGACGCGCAGGGCGGCCGCGGCGACCGTCACCGCGGCGAGCGCTGCGAGCTCGAGCCGGGCGCCGCCCGCCGCGGCCGCCGCGCGCGCCGACGTCGCGGGGGAAAGATCGTCTCGACCGGGGGAGGACGGCGGCATGGAGCAGCGGATCGTAAGCGCGGCCGCCTATGATCCGACATCCCCGCCGGCTCGACGCGCCCCCGCAGACGGCGACGGGGCGAACGCCGGTCGGGCGAACGTAGGGAATGGACGACTCCACAGGCTCGCGATCATCGCTCGAGGGCGCGGCGGCGGCCGACGCGGGCGAACGCGCGCCCGGGGCCTCGTCCGACGCGCCGCGGTTCGTCGATCCGGCGCGCATCATCGTCCAGCCGGGCGACCGCCTGATCGCGAGCCTCTGGGTGGCGATGGGGCTCGTCGTGCTGCGCGCGCTGCTGCAGTCGGCGGTCGACCTGCTGAAGGAGGGCGAGCGCGGCTCGCTGCTGCTCGAGCACTTCGTCGACCACCTGTTCAAGGCGACCGGGCGCGCGTGGATCATCGTGCCGGCGCTCACGATCCTGCCGCGCACGCGCAAGGCGTGGACGCTCGCCCTGCGCGGCATCGTCGCGGCGGGCATCAGCATCGTCCTCCTCACCGGCTGGCCCGGCGGCGGGCGCCGCTACATGCCGGGGGTCGACACGCGCTGGAGCCTCCTCGGCTGGTGCGCGATCGGCGTCGGCTCGTTCGTCTTCGTGATGTTCGACCGCTACGCGACCTCGCCGCGCCGCCTCTTCTTCCGGCTGAGCACGCCGACGCGCTTCATGACGACCGCGCTGCTGCTGCTGGTCGGCGGCGGGGCGGTCGCGACGACCCACCAGGTCCTCGAGTGGCGGCGCCAGTGGATGGCCGTCGAGGGGATCGTCGCCGACCTGATCCGCCTCTTCCCCGACGCGAAGGTCGACGCCGGCGCCGGTCCGCCGGTGCGCGCCGCGACGCTCACCGCCGACGTCGCGCAGGAGTTGGCGGGCGGCACCCAGCCGGCGCTCGTCATGGGGACGGGCGCCAGCGTCGAGTACCGCTTCGCGGTGCAGGCCAACACGAGCCTCACCTTCGGCTGCGCGATCGACCGCACGAGCGTCGTGGCCGGCGACGACGCGCCGCGCCAGACGATCCGCTTCGCGGTGAGCATCGACGGCGAGGAGCGCTTCGACCACGAGATCCGGCCGCAGCAGGTCGCGCGCGACCGGCGCTGGCACGACCACGAGATCGCGCTCGAGGGCTTCGCGGGGCGCACCATCACGGTCCGCTTCGCGACGAGCGGGAGCGGGCCCGGCGTCGAGAGAGCGCGCGTCGGCTTCGGCCGCCCGCTCCTCGTGCGCGCCGAGATGCTGCCGCGCAACGCGCTGAACGAGCCGCGCGAGCCGGGCGACGCGACCGCGCAGAAGCGCATGAACCTCGTGATGGTCGTGGTCGACTCGCTGCGCGCCGACCGGCTGCACTGCCTGGGCTACCCGCGCGACACCACCCCGGCGATCGACGCGATCGCCGGCGAGTCGGTGGTCTACGAGCGGGCGCGCTCCCCGTCGAGCTGGACCTGGCCGGCGGTCGCGACGCTGCTCACCGGCAAGGACGCGCCGAGCCACGGCGTGGTCGACGACGAGCACTGCTTCCTCTCCGACTCGCTGGTGACGCTGGCGGAGGTGCTGCAGGCCAGCGGCTTCACGACGCTCGCCTGCACCTCCGACCCGCTGGTGAGCCACGCCAAGAACTTCCAGCAGGGCTTCGAGGTGTGGCGCGAGTTCCCGCTCGCGCCCGCCGAGCGCGTCGCCGACGAGTTCGGCGACTGGGTGCTGCGCTACCGCAACTACCAGTTCTTCGCGTTCGTCGAGTTCGTCGACCTGCACCGGCCGTTCAACCCGCCGCAGCAGTACGGCGAGAAGTTCGCGCGCACCGCCGCGGCGACCGCGATGCGCAGCGCCGTGAACGACGTCCGCGCCCGCAGCGGGCAGGGCGGCGTGCCGCAGCTCGCCGAGGAGTTCGTGGCGCCGCGCGTCGACGGGCTCGCGCTCGACGACCAGGACCATTCGAACCTCTACGACGGCGAGGTCGCCTACGTCGACGAGGCGATCCGCACCATGCGCCGCCAGCTGGAGAGCGCGCAGCTCTGGGCCCGGACGCTCTTCGTGATCGTGAGCGACCACGGCGAGTTCGTCGGCGCCGTCCCGCCGCCGGCCGGCGCGTCGCTCGACGCCGCGTTCGTCGACGTCCCGCTGATCGTCCACGACCCGGGCCGCCCGCCGCTGCGCGTCGCCGAGGTGGTCGACACGACCTTCCTGGTGCCGACGCTGCTCGGGATGGTCGAGGCGCGGCCGCTCGCCGGCGGGCCGCCGCCCCTCTCGCTCAAGCCGTGGGGCCCGGTCGCCGACGTCGCCTTCTCCCACACGGCGCGCGGCCGGCTGCCGGGCCGCGACCGCGAGTGCGTGCTGATCGGCGTCGAGAGCAACGACGGCCGCCTCGTGACCACCGCCGACTTCGACCTGGTCGCCTTCTCGGAGCGCCGTCCGGCCGGCGAGGGCGACGGCGAGCGCGTCCGCCTCGCGCTCACCAACAAGCTCAAGCGCTGGTTCGGTCCGCGCTGAGGCCGGCCGCGACGCCCGCGCGCGGCCGCGCGAGCCATCCCTGGACGAAGGCGCCCGCGAAGATCCCGAGCAGCGCCCAGAGCGTCGGGACGTTCCCCGCGCCGAGGCTCGCGATCGAAGGGCCAGAGCAGACGCCGCAGAGCCCCCAGCCGATCCCGAAGATCGCGGAGCCGAACAGCGTCGAGCGGTCGAGGCGCGCCGCGTGGCGGCCGAACTGGTCGCCGAAGGGCGGCGCCTTCAGCCAGCGCGGGGCGAGCTGGTAGGCCGGCAGCGCGACCGCGACCGCGCCTCCCAGCACGAGCAGCAGCCCGAAGTCGCGCCAGCGGAGGAACGAGAGCACCACCTCGGGCGAGACCATGGTGGAGCGCGCGAGCCCGCAGCCGAAGAGGACGCCGCCCAGCAGCGCGACGAGCGCGACGCGCGTCTTCACGGCGAAATCCCCAGGCGTGCGACGAGCTGCGCGGTCGCCATCCCGGTCGCGAGGAACGTGACGACCGCGGCGAGCGACGGCCGCTGCAGCGACGCGAGTCCGCAGATCCCGTGGCCCGACGTGCAGCCGCCGCCGAGCCGCGACCCGAAGCCGACCAGGAAGCCGCCGGCGAGCAGCCGCCACGGCGCGACTTGCGTGTGGGTCGGTGCGCCGCCGAGGAGGACGAAGAGCGCCGCGCCGGCGACGAGCCCGAGCGCGTACGCGACGCGCCAGCCGCGGGTCGAGAGGAGCGGCGCGCGCCGGAACGCCGGCCCCGGCACGCACCACGACAGGACCGCCGGGAAGAACGAGCTCATGCCGCCGACGAGTCCCGCCGCGACGAAGAGCAGCGCGACGCCCGCGCCGATCAGCAGCCCGCCGGTGAGGTAGTGCTCGATCCCGTTCGGGAACATCCGGTCGAGCATCGGGGTCGCGTCGCGCGCTCAGTCGCCGAACTGCGGGACCGCGCGCATCGCGTCGCCGCCGGAGCTCGGCGCGGGCGGCGGCGCGGCGTCGACCGGGGCGGCCGGCGGCGACCCGCCGCGGCTCGTCTCGGTGACGACGTAGCTGCCGCTGCGCTGGTCGCGCTTGAGCTCGAACAGCCCCGCCTTCTTCGCCGCCTCCAGGACGTCGGAGAAGTTGCGGAAGCCGAAGTAGTTCTCGGAGAACTGCGGCCGCTTGCGCTTGATCTGCTGCTTGATCATCGAGCCCCAGATGTGCTCGTAGTTCTCGCGCTGCAGCGCCGCGTAGGCGTCCGTGACCAGGTCGAAGAGCTCGTCCGCCTTGCCGTCGCCCGGAGCCGCCGCGGAGGCGGTGGCGGAGGCGGAGGCGGTGACCGCGACGACCGGGCGGGGCGGACGCCGCTTCTCCCGGACCAGGTCCTCGTAGTAGATGAACTCGTCGCTGACGCTCACCAGGAGCTCCGACGTCGAGTTCTTGACGCCGATGCCGATCACGTACTTGTTGTATTCGGTGAGCTTGGTGGCGAGGGGCGAGAAGTCGGAGTCCCCCGACACGAGCGCGAAGGCCGTGATGTGCTCGCGCCGGTAGCAGAGGTCGAGGGCGTCGACGACCATCCGGATGTCGGCCGAGTTCTTCCCGCTGATCCTCTTCTTCGGGATGTCGACCAGCTCGAAGCTGTACTCGTGCATCTCGTTCTTGTGCTCGCGGAACCGCGACCAGTCGCAGTACGCGCGCTTGAAGATGATCTTGCCCTTCTCGACGAGGCGGTCGAGGATCAGGTCGAGCCGGAACTGGTCGTACTTCGCGTCGCGGACGCCGGTGATGATGTTTTCGAAGTCGAAGAACACCGCGATGCGGTGTTCCTTCAGGTGGGCTTCCGTTGCCATGGGGGGGGCACGTTAGGGCGCTGCCGGGCCGGATTCCATCAGGGCCCCGGGGCGAATCCCACCGGACGGCCCGTCCGCCGCGGTCGAATCGAGAAAACCCGCGAAGCGTCGCATGACTTTGCGCCGTCGGTTGGCACCCGAGTTTGCTACGGGATCGACGACGTGGACGCGCGGTGGTGTGCGTCCCCGAAGAGGAGCACCTCGATGAACGGATCTGCGATTGTACATTCCACAAAGTGGCCGACGTCGACCGCGGTGAATCCATCCTCGCATCCGATCGGCGGGATGAACCCGCCGCGCCCGCTGACTCCGCCGACGAGCCACGTCGCCCCGACGCCGACGGCGAACGACCGCGGGCTCCCCGTCCCGGACTTCCCGTGGTCGCAGAGCATCACCTACCTGCTCGCCGACTACGAGCAGCGGCTCATCGACCACGCGATGCGCAACGCCGACGGCGTGAAGCGGCAGGCCGCGACGCTGCTCGGCATCAGTCGCTACGCCCTCGAGCGCCGCATCCGTCGCTTGCGCGCGCTGCGGGACAAGGCGGCGGCCGGCCACCCGGAGCACGAATAATCCGCTGATCGAAGGGTGATGCGGGCGGAGCGAGGCGGAGCCCCCGGGCGCCGCCTCGCTCCGCGCGTTCCTGCGGGACTGCGGGAGACGACGTCCCGCTACGCTGCGCCCCGGGTCGTCCCCTCGTCATGGTGGCTGCGCGCCCGTGGACTCCTTCCGCATCGAATCCGGCACGGCGCACGTCTGGTTCGCCTACGACCTCGGGCATCAGATCGACCTCGACCGCGCCGAGCAGCGCTGCTCGGCGCGCGCCGAGCGCGAGCTCATCAAGCACGAGCACCGCGAGCCGGCCTACCTGCAGTTCCGACCGGCGCCTCTGCGCGTCGTCGAACCCTGCCCGGCCGTCGAGATCGGCGGCTTCGCGACCGACGGGCGGGTCGAGGCGACGCTCTACGATTTCGGCGCGATCTCGATCGCGTACCGCATCCCGCTCGGCGGCCGCGAGCTCGACGAGCTGCGCGGGCTCGCGAGCGTGCTCGACGAGGACCCGCGCCTCAAGCGCGACAGCACGGAGCGCGTGAAGGCGTGGATC
Organism: Planctomycetota bacterium; assembly: GCA_036732755.1. Classification (GTDB taxonomy): domain Bacteria; phylum Planctomycetota; class B15-G4; order B15-G4; family SIAN01; genus DASRRB01. Next base: position 73,987 of record DAINBU010000006.1, on the reverse strand, counting down.
GACCGCCTCGGCGACGCCGTGCGCGCCCCGCGTCTCGCCGACCTCGTCGAGGACTACGCCGTCTTCCACGTCCAGCGCTGGGCACCCGGCTCCGACCCCGCGGCGATCATCGACGGGCGGCGCGACCTGATCGCGCGGACGCTGCGCGCCGAGCGCGAGGGGTTGCGGGAGAACGAGGTCGCCGACGCGCTGCAGTTCCGCATCTCCTACGGTCCGCGCGACGACCTCGTGATCGACTGGAACGGCGCCTTCCTCTTCGACGCGCTCGGCGAGGACGCGCTCAGCGTGCTCGAGTTCGCCAACGTCGAGCTGCTGGAGATGCGCTACCTCGACGACCGCCTCGACGAGGCGCTCGACCGCTCCTACGACATCCTGCGGTCGCGCGGCCGCTCCTGGTGGAGGCGGCGCGGCGACGACCTGCGCGAGAGCGTGCGCCGCGTCGCGCAGCTGCAGCTCGAGAACGCGCTCCTCTTCGAGAGCGTGAACAACGCGATCAAGATGCTGGGCGACCAGTTCCTGGCGCGCGTCTACCGGCTGGCGGCGCGCCGCCTCCACCTCGACGCCTGGGACGCGAGCATCCTGCGCAAGCTCGAGACGCTCGACAGCGTCTACGCCAAGCTCTCCGACGAGCAGAACTCGCGGCGCATGGAGCTGCTCGAGTGGATCATCATCCTGCTGTTCCTCGTCTCGATCGTGCTGCCGTTCCTCGCGCGGCTCTTCCCGATCCTCGGCGCCCCGCACTGATCCCGGGCGGCGCGTTAACGCCGCGTTGAAACGGGGGCCGCGTCGAGCGCGACCGCCCCCGATCCGGTTTGCTTCCACGAACGGAAACCCCGTGGAGGCACTGCGATGGAAAGCGTGATCCGGTTCGTCGTCGAGCATCGGATCGCATTCGGGCTGTCCGGGCTCGTGCTGCTGCTCGTGCTGGCGCGTTCGTGGGTCCTGATCGGGCCGACGGAGGTGGGGCTCGTGCTGAAGCGCGTCGGGCCGAGCCTGCGCGGCGACGATCCCGTCGCGTTCGCGGGCGAGGCGGGCTGGCAGGCCGAGCTCCTGATGCCCGGCCTGCGCTTCCGGCTCTGGCCGCTCTGCGCGGTCCGCAAGCACCCGTGGGTGCAGATCCCGGCCGACCACGTCGGCCTCGTCGTCGCGCAGGTCGGCGGACCGCTCCCGGTCGGGGCGAAGAGCGCCGTCTACCGCCCCGGGTTCGCCGACTTCCAGGACGTGGCGGCGTTCCGCGCGAACGGCGGGCAGAAGGGCGTGCAGCGGCCGGTGCTCGCGCCGGGCACGCTGGCGCCGATCCACCCGGTCGGCTTCATCGTCGTCACCCAGGGCCGCTCGTTCGGCCGGCCGGTGAGCGCCGAGATCCGCGTCCTCGTGGAGACGCTGCGCGCGCTCGACCTGCGCGTCACGCGCATCCAGCCCGACGTGGACGGTCGCGACGTCTGCGGCGTCGTCACCGTGCTCGAGGGTCCGCCGGTCGAGGCGGGCGACATCGCGAGCCGGCTCGGCGGCTTCGCCGACATCGCCGAACTCGAGAAGCAGGCGCACAACGACACCGAGCTGATCGAGGCGCTGCTGCAGAACAAGAACCACCTCCACGACAACTACCAGGACCTGCAGCGCTTCCTCGACCAGGGCGGGCGCAGCGGCCTGCAGCACGACGCGCTTCCCTACGGCGCCTACAACCTGAACCCGCTGCTGGTCCGCGTCGAGCGCGTGCCGATGCTGGTCGTCGAGCAGGGCGAGGTCGCCGTCGTGAAGGCGTACATCGGGCTGCCGACCGCCGACACGTCGGGGCCGCAGTTCAAGCACGGCTCGCTGGTTCACCCGGGCCACCGCGGTCTCTGGCAGGAGCCGCTGCGCGTCGGCAAGTACATGGTGAACCCGCGGCTCTACGACGCGATCAAGGTCCCGACCGCGATCCTCACCCTCAACTGGGCCGACTACTACTCGAAGGCGCACGACCTCGACAAGGACCTGAAGCCGATCGACGCCAAGAGCCGCGAGGGCTTCCGCTTCTCGATCGACCTGCAGGTCCAGCTGCACGTGCCCGACACGATGGCGCCGCGCGTGATCTCGCGCGTCGGCTCGATGAACAACCTCGTGGTCGAGCTGCTGCAGGGCGCCGTGGGCAACCACTTCCGCAACACGCTGCAGGGCATGGCGGCGATCGAGTTCATCGAGAAGCGCGGCACCGTGCAGGAGTCGGCGAGCGCGCACGTCCGCAAGATGCTCGGGGACTACGAGGTCGAGACGATCGGCGTCTTCATCCAGGACGTCGACCTGCCCGACGAGCTGACCCGCGTCCTGAAGGAGCGCGAGATCGCCAACCAGGAGATCGAGACGTTCAAGAAGAAGCAGCAGGCCGAGGCGGAGCGCAAGAACGTCGCGGAGGCGACCGGCATCGCCAACATGCAGGACGAGGTGGTGCGGGCGCGCCTCGGCGTCGACGTGCGCCGCGACCTCGCCGCGGCGCGCAAGGCGGAGGCGGACGGCGAGGCGTACTACCTGTCGGAGACCGGCAAGGCGAGCGCGGTGGCGGTCGAGGCCGAGGGGCTGGCGCGTGCGCGCGGCTACGAGGCGCAGGTCGCCGCGCTCGGCGGCGAGAACACGGCGCGCATCACCATCGCGCGCGAGCTCGCGGCGGCGAAGGTCGCGATCGTGCCGCAGATCGCGAGCGGCGGCCGCGGCGGCGCCGGCGAGGGGCTGCTCGGCCTCCTGCTGAGCGAGCGCGTCGCCGCGAACGGGAGCGCGGCGCGGCACGCGGGGCCCGCGCCCGACGCGGGCGCGTGACCGCGCGGCGGGCCGGCGCTCACCCCTCCAGCAGCGGGAGGGGGCGGGCGCCGGCCCGGGCGAGGAGGCGCTCCGCCAGCGCGAGCCGCTCGCGCTGGTCGCTCCCCGGATCGCACTCGACCGCGACGAGGATGTCGCCCTTGCGCACCGCCTGGTCGTAGTAGTTCGTCGCCTCGCGCTCGACCCCGCGCGAGAGCATCGCGCCGACGAATCCGCCGGCGAGCGCGCCGATCCCGACGAGCAGCGGCCCGGTCAGGAGCAGCTCCGTGCCCGCGATCGCGGCCAATCCGCCGAGCGCCGCGCCGACCGCGCTGCCGCCGAGCACCGCGCCCAGCGTGTGCGCTCCGGCCGGATCCCGCCGGTCGAAGCCGTCGAAACGGTGGCCGCGATCCGACGAGCAGACGACCGTGATGTGGTCCTTCGCGAACCCGGCGCGCACCAGCTCGGCGGCGGCGAAGTCGGCCTCGCGCGCCTTGCGGAAGACGGCGGCGCGGACGGGAGGAAACGCCGGCGCGTCGACGCGAATCGTCCCGACGCCCGGCGTGTGGAGGTGAAGGACTTCGAAGAGATCGGGCGTGCCGTCCATGGCTCCTCTCCTGCGACCCAGGATGGAAGGAGCGGTGGAAGCAACTGCCCGTGCCGGAGCGAGCGCGGAGCCCCGACGCGGGGATCCTGCAGGGGATCGCGCGGGAGCGGCGCCGCCGGCGGTCGGTCGCGCTCTGGCGCGATCTACAAAGCGGTCGCCGATGCGGCCGTCAGCGCACGGACCCTTTCGTCCACGGGATCGCGATGCGCGTGAGCGCGGTCGGGCCGACCAGCGCGGGCGTCTGGTCGTAGTCGAGCCGGTGCAGCCGCGCCGTCGTCTTCTTCATCAGTCCGGCGAAGTCGATCCCCTTGCGGCCCGTCGCCCGGCGCGCGTCGCGCAGTTCCTTGGTGAGGGAGAAGGTGAAGGCGCCGTACGAAGTGACGCCGTGGCGGTACTCGTACGCGAGCTCCTGCTCGGCGCACGCCTCGAGGATCATTGGGAGGAACGGCCCGCGGCTGCCGACCGCGTCGCGTTGCCGCTTCTTGTCGGCGCGGTCGAGCGAGCGCACCGCCATGCCGCGGCCGAGCCGGTAGCTCGCGCCGCTCGCGCCGACGTAGCTCTTGCGCCGCTCGGCGTCGCCGAGCACGTCGCGGTCGGAGGTGATCGGCTTGAAGTCGCGCGCGACCCACATCTCCTCGCCGGGATCCCAGCGCAGCGCGCGGTGGCGCACGTCGTCGGGCGGCGTGATGCCGCGCACCTTCGCGCCGCCGTCGCGCGACATCCCTCCCGAGTGGCAGCAGTCGAAGATCGCGACGAAGCGGCTCTCGTACGGGAGCTGGCTGTAGAGCTCGGCGAGCTGCGCGTCGGTGATCGCGTGCTCCTCGGTCCAGTCGAAGTCGTGGGGGACGAGGCACTCCGTCAGGTGGTCGACCTCGAGGCTCGAGCCGTAGCCGGGGATCTGCGCGCCGTGGCCGCTGTAGAACAGGACGCGCTCGTCGCCGTCGCGCGTGCCGTCGAGCAGCCAGCGCACCCGCTCGAGGATCCCCTGCGCCGTGGCGCGCCCGTCGAAGACGACGCGGATCTCCTCGGGCTTGAAGCCGCTCTCCTGCAGCGCGGCGCTGATCAGGAAGACGTCGTTGACGCAGCCGTCGAGCCGGTTGGCCGGATCGGGGTAGTCGTTGATCCCGACCAGCAGCGCTCTCCGGTTCGGCGCGGCGCGCTTCCCCGCCACGACCTTGCGGTCCCGGCCCGCCGGCGCGAGCGTCGCGTCGAACGCGGCGAGCGCGTGGCGGATCGGCGCGAACCCCTTGACCCCGGGCCGCGCCGCGACGACGGCGCTCCAGAAGCCGCCGACCGCTTCGGGATGGGAGAGGTAGCGCACCGCGTCGTGGCTCAGGAAGCCGTCGCGGAAGGGCGTCGCGACGCGGCGGAACTTCGGGTCGGACGGCACGCGGATCGGCGCCGAGAAGGCGCGGTCGTTGGGATTGAACAGCTGGAACCACGCGCGCGGCCTCTTCAGCGGGACGAGGTAGCCGCCCAGGGTGTCGCGCACGAACGGGTTGCCGACCTGCGACCCGAACAGTGCGACCATCGTCGCGCCGGTCAGCAGCGCCTGACCGTGGATGAAGGTGTCGTAGGCGATGAGGGAGCCGAGGCTGTGCGCGACCACGACGTCGAAGGGCCCGCCCGCGAGCTGCTTCGCCAGCCACGCGCGCGCCGCTTTGCGCAGCTCGTCGTAGTCGGCCCACTGGACGACCATGCCGGCAGTCCAGCGCAGCTCGTTGGGGAGGGAGGCGAGGTCGCGCGACGGACGGAACCAGCTGCCGATCTCGTCGCCGATCCGGCCGAAGGCGTCGCCGATCTTCTCGCCGATCGTCTCGAGGCCGACGGTGACGCCGCTCGCGGTCATCTTCCCGACGGCCTGGGCGTAGCGGAGGGGATCGAGCTTCCAGCGCGGATCGGAGAAGAGATCGTCGTAGACCGGGAGCTCGCATTCGACGGAGAGCGACGGGTCCCAGCGGCGCAGCGCGGCCTCGATCGCGTCGCTCCACTGCTCCTTCCAGGCGGAGTCGGTGTGGTGGTCGCCGACCCCGTGCAGGCCGAGCACGCGCAGTTGGGTCACGTCGTTCTCCGTCGAGCAATGCGAAAAGCGGACGGGGACGGACGTCTCAGCCCGCGATCCAGACCTTGTAGGGGCCGGTCCCGACCGAGCTGTAGTGGCGGATCTGCAGGTAGTAGGTGCCCGGCTGCAGGGCCGCCTCGAGGCGCGAGTTGGCGCCGGCGCCCGAGTCGTCGTCGCGCGCGATCAGCTTGGTCATCGAGTTGGGGCCGTAGAGCGAGGTGATCACGTCGGTCGAGCCGCCCGTCTCGATCACGTAGTTGCCGGCGGCGGCGACGACGAATTTGAAGGTGTCCTGCTCGCCCGCGTTCGAGATGGCGGCGGCGAGCGCCTTCTGGACCGGGATCTCGGTCACCGCGTCCGCCTGCTGGCCCGGGTACATCTGCGGGCCGCCGACGAAGGACTTGTCGGTCGCCGAGAGGTCGGTGTTCTCGTGCGTCCCGCTCCCGCCGATCGTCCACGACGCCGGGAAGGCGTAGAGCATGATCGACTGCGCGTCGAAGGCGGTGCCGTAGATCTGGTCGAGACTGTACTTCTCGATCACGTTGTGCCGGATGGTCGACTCGTCCCAGTAGTTGGGCGCGCCGCTCAGGTCCGCGATCACCGCCGCCTCGTTCCACGTGATCCCGCCCTGGGGGTTCTGGTGCTCGTGCGCGAAGCCGACCATGTGGCCGAACTCGTGCAGGATCACGGCCTTGTCCTGCCAGCCGAGGTTGAGCGTCGCGGCGTCGATCGGGATCTCGAGGTTGTCGGTCCCGACATAGGACCACGCGCCGTCGTTGGCGTCGAAGGCGACGCGGATCTTCGCGTTGGGGGTCGTGACGAAGTCGAACCTGAGGTTGGCGTACTCGGTCCATTCGGGCGCGTACTGCCGGACCATCTGCTGCTGCGTGCTCGAGCCCCCCTTGAACGCGACCGTGAGCGTCGCACCGTTGGGCCACTGCTTGTTGCGCGGAGATATTGCGCGCGACGGCCGCAGCGGGCCCTGCGACAGCGCGCGGTGCGGGAGCGCGAGGTCGCGCGGGAGGATGCGGTCGAAGCAGATCTTCTTGGCGCTCATGGACGAACTCCTGCTCACGGACCCATGGAACGGGCGGCAAGCAGGAGGAGCGGAATCGGCGGGCGAAACGCAACGGGAGGCCGGCCGACCCGTCCAATTCGAGGCGTCCGCCCTCGAACCGCCGCCGTACGCGGACCTGATCACGCTCGATCTCCGCGCCAGGTCCGAACTTCGACTTGCCGAGCGCCGCTCCTCTCGTTACGCCGTGCCGCAACGGGCGCGCAGCCGGGGAGTTCCGCGCGCCGGAAGAGGGAGCAACACCATGGGACTCGCGACACGTGGGTCGTTCGGGCTGGTCGGGCTCGTCCTGCTCGCGGCGGCATGCGGAGGCGGCGGGGGTTCAGGGGGCATGGGCCGAGTGAAGGTCCTCGTCACCGACAAGCGCTTCGACCTCGACCTCGTCCAGGAAGCGCTCGTGCACGTGACCAAGATCACGCTGAGCCGCAGCGACGACGACGACGACGAGGGGGAGAAGCAGGACGGCGGGGACCACGACGACGAGGACGACGACGACCAGGGTGAAGACGACGACGACGAGCACGACGACCACGACGGGCACGACGACGACGACGACGACGACGACGGGCACCACGGCGACCACGCAGAGTTCGTGCTCTATCCCGGTCCCGGGATCGTGGTGAGCCTCCTCGACCTGCGCGACGGCATCAGCGCCCATTTCGCGACCGGCGAGATTCCGGCCGGCTCGTATCGGGTGGCGCGCCTCTACATCGACGACGCGAAGCTCACGCTGACGAACGGGAACGTCTACTCGACGGCCGAAGGCAACCTCGACCTGACCCACGCGAACAAGATCGGGCTCAAGGTCTTCTTCAAACCGCCGCTCGAGGTGGTCGCGGGCGAAGAGATCCCGATCCTGCTCGACTTCGACCTCTCGAAGACGTTCATCCCGGTCCCGTGCGACGATCCGTTGAACGCCACCCGGTTCCTGGTCCGGCCGGGCATCCGCGCGACCACCCGCGTCGATACGGGCGACCTGAACGGGACGATCACGGAGGACGACGGCGCGGGAGGGCAGAAGGGCGTCGACGTCGCGACGATCTACGTCCTGCCGCCGGGCGAGACCGACCTCACGTTGGCCGTCACAACGACGGCGTCGGTCGCCACCGGCAGCTACGCCGTGCTCGGACTCTCACCGGGCACTTACGACGTGCTGGCCGTGAAGGACGCCAAGCAGAAGTCGGCGACCGGGGTGCAGATCGCGGCGGGCGACGTCACCGTCCTCGACCTGTTCATCGAGTGAACCACGACGGATGAGCTCGAGGCGCCCCTCCCCCGGGTCGAGGGAAGGGCGCCTTCCTCATTAATAGGGGGCGCGGTACATCGGCGGCTTCGCCGGGGGCTGAACGGAAACGGCTCTCGGGTGCATTCAAGGGCCGCATGACCGACTTCCCACCCCCCTCGCTCGCGCTCGACGCGACGACGTTGCTCTCGCACAGCGCGTGGCTCGCGAAGTTCGCGCGCGCGCTCGTGGCCAACGAGGCCGACATCGACGACGTCGTGCAGCAGACCCTCGCCACGGCCCTCGCCCGGCCGCCGCGGCACACGGGCAACCTGCGCGGCTGGCTGGGGACGGTGGCGAAGAACGTCGTGCGGTCGGCCGCACGCAGCGACACTGCGCGCGCCGCTCGTGAAGTCGCGCTCCCCCCGCCGCCGCCGGTCGAGAGTCCGGTCGAAGCGGTCGCGCGCGCCGAGCTGCGCCGCAAAGTCGTGGAGTGCGTGCTCGCCTTGGACGAACCGTACCGGAGCACGGTCATCCTGCGCTTCTTCGAAGAGCAGGAGGTCGCCGCGATCGCACGCCTCACCAAGACCGGTGAGGACACCGTGCGGACGCGAATCCGGCGCGGCGTCCTGCGAGTACGCGAGCTCCTCGAGCGCCGGGTGGACGAGGAGACGCGCGGCACCGCCCACGAAGGGGTGGCGGCGCAGGCGCTCCTGCTGTCCCGCCTGCGCGACATCGCCGCGAGCGCCGACCGTCCGTCCATCGCGGGAGACGGAGGAGCCCATGGCAGCTCCGCCGTCTCCCGCGGCTTCGGACGGACCGCGGCGCTGCAGACGACGCGGAGGGTGCTGGTCGGGGCGGCGGTCGTCGCGGCGGCGGGGGCGGGGTGGTGGTGGTGGGAGAAGGCTCATCGGGAATTCCGCGTCACGGACGCGGCCGCCGCGCGGGTCACGCCGGTTTCCGACGCCGCACCTCTGGCTGCGGCGAACGGGTCGTCGCGCACTCCCGACGTCGCTCGTTCGGTCGAACCGACGCCTGCACTCGCGCCGCCGCCGCCAAAGCGCGCGGCGCGAACGGGAAGGATCCATGGGATCGTCAAGGATCGCGATGGGAACCCGGTTTCCGATGCGTTCGTCTGGGCGATCCCTTCCTCGTCCCACCAAATCAACTACACGATGCCGGAGTTCTCGGTCCCCGCGGCGGCCGAAGCGAATCGGCCATCGGACCAGCGGGCCGGCGACATATGGATCGCGACGAGGAGCGGCGCCGGCGGGATCTACGAGTTCACCGACCTCTCGACGATCCCCGGCTGGTCGATCGGCGCGTACGACCAGAGCGTGGGAGCGACCGTCACCGACATCCACAGCTTCGATCGCGAGCACGTCGAACACGAGGTGGACGTCCCGCTCATCCCGGGACTGGTCATTCGCGGGAAGGTGCACGACGAGGACGGCGTTCCGATCGGGAATGCGCTCTTGACGTTCGTCTCGCGCTGCCCGCCTCGCCGCATCGGCGGGACGATCCGCACGAAGGTGTCCGGCGATTCTGTCGGACAGTTCGACTTCGGCTTCTACTGCGGTGATCTGATCGAATTCGACTGCAAGGTGCCGGGGTTCCTGCGAAAGCGTCCGACCAAGATCGAGATCAAGCCGCACGCGACCGCTGCGGATCTCGACATCACGATGCAACGCCGGCCGGGAACAATCGTGCGCGGGCGCATCGTCGACACGACCGGCCTCCCCCTGGCCCTCGAGCCGTTCCTCGTCGAGCACTTCGCGGCTCGGACGCCGGAAGGCCGGGCCGCGAAGGCCGCCGTATTCGCGGTCGGCTCCGAGGCGGTGTCGCGCTCGACCACTGCAGTCGACGATTCCAGCAAGCCCGTCGAGGGCCGGATCGACTACGTGAAGGGGCAGTACGAAGTCGTCGTTCATGACGGCTTCCGGGGCGCGCTCGAATTGAGGATCGCCGACGCTGTCGTCGGCACCGTTCCGCTTCGCGACCTCGCGCGCGCTCCCGATCTCCCGTGCGATACGGCGAAGGTCCCGAAGGAATCCGTCGCGGCGACTTTCGCGGTCCGCTTCGTCGATGCGGAATCGAAGGACCCGATCGACCTGTCGCACGAGCGCTACCTGCCGCAGGGCTCGAACGGCGAGCGGATCATCGCGACGATCCGCGACGACGGGGATCCGAGGAAGGGAGTGGTTCGCTACGGATGCGATCCCGGTCCCATCCTGATCGAAGCGGAGATCAGCGGCCACGCCGTCAGCATCTTCCCGGTCGATACCTCGCAGCTGCCCGGATCGGAGCCGCTGACGCTCGAGATCCCGCGCGCCCGCGGCGGGGTCCATGGAGTCGCGCGGCACGCGGACGGGAGCCCGTTCGGCAAGGCGCCGATCGCCGCGTATCGAGTGACGACCCAGGGGCTCATCGCGACGCACGTCCACGACGTCGTCTCGAATCCCGACGGCGAATTCGAATTCGACGCGCTGGCGAAGGGCGAACACGTCTTCGTCGTGTCAGGCTTCCCGGACGAGGCGCCCGGCGTCGTGCGCTTCGTCGCGGCCGAATCGTTCCCGGACATCGAGGCACGCTGCGCGGTTGGGGTCCCGGCCCGATTCCACGTCGCGCCGCCGCTCGCCGAGGGCAGGCCGGCGCTCCACTTCCAGATTCTCGATCACGACGGGATCCCCGTCGAGAATCTCTGGAGAGCGTGGCGGCCCGACTCGGACGCGATCGACGAATTCACGGCGACGCTGTGCCCGGGACGCTACACGGCGATCGCGTCTCGAACCGGCTTCCACGAGCGTCGTGTCGACTTCGACGCTCCCGCATCGGACAAGATCGACGTCGTCCTCGAGCCTCTGGAATCGCGGCCGAGATGAAGGATTCGCCGCGCGGCGATCCGCACGCTGATCGCGAGGTCCCCGTCGTGCGAGTGCTGAAGCATGAAGGGGTGAATCTGCCAAGTGACCTGCCGATCGGGACAAGATCACGTTCGAGGTCATCCATCGGAAGTTGGGCGTTCGTCCTCCTCGCGCTCGCGGGGATCGTCGGCGCCGACGTGCTCGTCGCGCAGGACCGGGTGAGGACTCTGGTCTGGGTCACGGGAGGGCTCGTGGTCGGTCTCGCTGCATCGCTCGCGAAGACCGGACTCGGAACACCGCGTTGGCGTCGGGTCTGCATCGGTGCGTCGGCGACGGTTCTCGCGCTTGTCGCGGTGTACATGCAGTTCGGGACGTCGCACCAGGATCTTCGGAAAGAGGGGGATCGGATCGTCGCCGCGCTGGAGAGTCATCGCGCCGTCAAGGACGCGTACCCGGCCCGGCTCGAGGACGCCGGCGTCCATCCGGCATGGAATCGGTTCGGCGGCTGGGACTACGAATCGCGCGACGATGGACGCCACTGGTCCTTGTCGGTCGGCGACTACATGTCGGACGGCTTCGTGCTGCATCGCTCGTCGGAGCAGCCAGTCTGGTCCGTCGACGATTGAATCCCGATGCGCGCGCGCGTGAAGCGAGAGATGCAATCATGAACTGGGATCACGCGCTCGTCGTGCCTGTCACGTCGTTCGTGACGACGGCTGTAGCACGGTTCGTATTCATTCGAATCGCGACCAAGGCCGGGATCGGGACGGGGATGGCGATCCTGCTCGGCGTTTCGATGCCGATCGGACTCCTCGTCCTGGCCGTTTCGGAATGGCGGGTCGACCGACGCGTCCGAGCGATGGAGAGGTTTTGCGCGACGCACTGGCGGTCGCCGCCGGCGGCCGAGAAACTGGCAGTCACTGGATGAAATCGCAGCCGCCCGTCGTGGAGAGTTCCATGCAACCTGGAAGCGACTTGCCGAAGTGGCAGGCGACGCGAATCCTCCGCGAGACGAAGCGTCGGATGAGCGTGGTCAAGGTCGCGCAGCAGGATTGGTCGTCGAACGGATTGAGGAATCAGATCTTCAACCTCGTGCCCGTCGGGATCTTCGTCGCGATGTCGTTTGCGACAGCGCATGAAACCGCGTCTTGGTGGATCTTGCTCGGATCCCTTGTCGCGGGATACGGGCTGGTCGGTTACTGGGTGGCATGGAGGGCGATGAATCGCCTGGACGCCATCACGGAGGTGCTGCGCTCCAACGGAACCCTCGAGAGGTTCGAGCGCGACATCGACGTCAACTTGATCCCTCCACCCAGCATCGAACAGTCGGCGTCTTGAAGCAGTCCCGCGCCGCGATCAGGAAGCGGACCGCGCGTCGACTCTCGCACTCGAGTCCGTCTGGTGCGCGGTCGCAGCGGGGTTCGCGGACTTTCGAGGATTCCGCCCACGATGAACTGATCTGCAGGACGTGCGAAGCCGGACGCCTGCAGCTCGTCACCCGGCGACGGCACGGTTGGCTCGCGGGGATGTTCGGGTCGGTGCTCGCGTGGTCGAACTGCCGCGTCCTCACGCGCGCCCTGTCGGCGGACGAGGAGAGCGCTGCGCCGACGGCGCGCTGAGCGTCGTCGCGCCCGCTAGAGTCTCCGCCTCGCCCCGCTGCGTGGAGACTCCGATGTTCGGCGTCGTGTTGGCCCTCGTGGCGGTCGGCTCGGAGCGGGTCTCTCCGGCTCCGGCTCCCGCCCCGACCGCGAAGTACGTCCTCCTCTCGAGCTCCGGCCCGATCGGCCGCCTCGAGGTCACCGAAGCGGCGACGCCCGACGGCGCGGTCGTCGACTGCGACTGGCGCGTCGACGACAACGGCCGCGGCCCGAAGGTGAAGGAGCACGTCGAGCTCGGCGCCGACGGCCGTCCGACGAAGTGGGAGATCGAGGGGAAGGGGCCGGTCGGCGCGCCGGTGCAGGAGCGCTTCGTCGTCGCGGACGGGAAGGCGCGCTGGAGCTCCCTCAACGATCGCGGCGAGGCCGACGCCGGTTCGGCGCTCTACCTCGCGGCCGACGGCTCGCCGTGGTCGCTCGAGCTCGACCTGCGCGTCCTCCTGAAGTGCCCCGACCTGCGCTGCGCGACGCTCCCCGCCGGGACGCTGCGGCTCGAGAAGCTGCGCGACGTCGAGATCGGCGCGGGAGCCGAAAAGGAGACGGTCACCGCCTTCGCGTTGTGGGGGATCGGGCTCGCGCCCGAACTCCTGCTCGCGCGCGGCGACCGCCTGGTCGCCTCGATCGCGCCCGGCCGCGTCTTCGTCGAAGAGCGCCACCAGCAGGAGTTCGCCGCGCTCTCGGCGCTCGCGGGCGAGCTCTCGACCGGCCTCCTGCGCAAGCTCTCCGCGCAGCTCGCCCACCGCTTCGACGCGCCGCTCTGGATCACCAACGTCCGCGTCTTCGATTCCGCGAGCGGCCGGCTCGGCGATGCGACCAACGTCGGCGTCTTCCGCGACGCGATCGTCGTCGTCAATTCCGATCCGCCGCCGGCCGACGCGCTCGTCGCCGACGGCGGCGGCGGCACGCTGCTGCCCGGCCTCTTCGACTCGCACGCGCACCTCGGCGACTGGGACGGGCTGCAGCACATGGCGTGTGGTGTCACCTTCGTTCGTGATCCGGGCAACGACAACGACGCGCTGCTCGAGCTCGAGCGGCGCATCGCGACCGGCGAGATCGTCGGGCCGCGCACGAAGAACAGCGGCTTCCTCGAGGGGAAGTCACCCTACTCGGCGCACACCGGCTTCGTGGTCGCGACGCTCGACGAGGCGCTCGCGAAGGTGCGCTGGTACGCGGAGCACGGCTTCTGGGGCGTGAAGATCTACAACTCGATGGACCCGGAGTTCGTGAAGCCGATCGCGGCCGAGGCGCACCGCCTCGGGCTGCACGTGTCGGGCCACGTGCCGGCCTTCATGTCGTCGGAGCGCGCCGTGCGCGACGGCTACGACGAGATCAACCACGTCAACCAGCTCATGCTGAGCTTCATCATCGACCCGCTGAAGGAGGACACGCGCACGCCGTTCCGCTTCACGGCGCTGGGCGAGCGCATGGGGCGGCTCGACCTCGGCTGCGCGCCCGTGAAACGCATGGTCGACCTGATGAAGGAGCGGCGCACCACGCTCGACCCGACCATGGCAGTGTTCGCCGCGCTGCTGCTGTCGCGCCCCGGCCGGGCGAGCTTCGCCGACGAGGGCTGGATCGACCACGCGCCGGCGGCGCTCCGGCGCGGGCGGCGTTCGGCCGCGCTCGACGTGAAGCCGGAGCAGTACGCCGCCTACGAAGCGAGCTGGCGCAAGCTCGAAGAGACGCTCGCGCTGCTGCACGCGGCCGGCGTCCCGCTCGTGCCCGGGACCGACGACGTCGCCGGCCTCGTGCTCCACTCGGAGCTCGAGTGCTGGGTGAAGGCGGGGATCCCCGCGCCCGCCGTGCTCACGGCGGCGACGCTCGGCGGCGCGCGCTTCCTCGGCCCTTCCGACCGCCTCGGCACGATCGCGCCGGGCCGCCTCGCCGACCTCTACCTCGTCGACGGCGACCCGACGGCCGACATCCGCGCGATCCGCAAGGGACGCCTCGTCCTGCAGGGCGGCGTCGTCTACTACCCCGACGAGATCGACGCCGCGCTCGGCATCGAGCCGTTCGCGCCGCGCGCGGAGTTCCGCGGCCCGCCGAAGCGCTGACGTGGAGGCGAGGCGCCCGCTCTGCTCAGGCGCAGGCGCCGCCTTCCGACTTCGCGGCCTTCGCGCGCCGCTCCATCTCGGCGGGGGGGACGTCCTCGACGTGGGTCGCGATCGTCCAGGTGTGGCCGAAGGGGTCGGTGAGCGTGCCGCTGCGGTCGCCGTAGAACTGGTTCTGCACGGGACGCACGATCTTCGCGCCCGCGGCCACCGCCTTGGCGACGCGCTGGTCGACGTCGGGGACGTAGATCGCGAAGCCGACCGTGGTGCCGCCGCGCGTCTGCGGGCCGATCGCGTTCATCTCGGGGTGCTCGTCGGCGAGCATGATCGGCGAGTCGCCGATGCGGATCTCCGCGTGGCCGATGCGGCCGTCGGGCCCGGGGAAGCGCATGAGCTCCTCGGCGCCGAACGCCTTCTTGTAGAAGTCGATGACGTACAGGTACGGCGTGACGGTGTGGTATCCGTCGGGGATGGGCTTCACGGGCATGGGGTCGCTCCTTCACGATGAGCGGAACGCACGAGGGGGCGGGCCGCCATCATCGACGCCGATCGGAGGCGCGCAAGATGCGCCGAGTCCGCCGAGTCCGCATCGGAGACGCCATCGCATGAGTCGCTCGACCGGCGGGTGGGGTCGCGCGGTGGCCGCGATCGCGCTCCTCGCGCCGCTCGCTGGCTGCCTCACGTCGGTCGGCGCCTGGACCTACCCGTCGGGGCGCTACGCCACGACCCAGTGCGATCACCCGGCGGCCGTCGTCGTCGCGGTCGAGCGCCTCTCCGACCGGCGCGCCGAGACCAATCGCTCGTACATGCCGTGGGCGTACGCGCCGCTCGCGCCCGGCGGCTGGACCCACTTCGACCGCCCCGAGGCGACCGTCCCCGGCGCCGACACGACGGAGTACCGCGCCTCGCCGTGCGAGGACCTCGCGCGCTCGATCGTCGCCGAGCTCGAGCGCCAGCGGATGGTCGACGGGGCCGAGTACAGCGGCGACGGCCACGTCGACGCGGCCGCGACCCACGTCCTGCGCGGGAAGCTCAAGACCTACTACGTCCACGAGACGCGCTGGACCTACGGGATCTCGATCTACGCGGAGATCCTCTGGTGCCTCGGCCTCCCGATGGGCACGTCGCGCAACGGCTTCTGCGTCGAGCTCGAGCTCATCGACCGTCGCGACGGCCGCGTCGTCTGGGAGTGCACGCTCTACGACGCCGACTTCCACATCGAGGGCTTCTACTACGGTCCGGAGTGGTACCGCTTCTCCTGGATGTGGGAGCGGCGGCTGCGCGAGAAGCTCGGCGCGCTGGCGACGGTGCTCGGGACGACGGGCGCGCCCCTGCCGGAGAACCTGCGCGACGAGATCGAGCGCGCGGCGCCGCAGCTGCCGACCTGCCTCGGCATCGACTCCCCGTTCCCGTGCACGGAGAAGAAGAAGTAGAGGCGGCGCGCAGAGTAGTGATGGCGGCGCGCCCGTCGGCGCGCGCAGAGTAGTGATGGCGGCGCGCCCGTCGGCGCGCCGCCGGGGCGTTCACTTCTTGCGGAGCTTGTTCAGCATCGAGTCGAGGCCGAGGAGCTTCAGCACCTCCGGCTTCTGCTCGTCGACCGCCGACGGGAAGTGGCACTTGAAGCAGTCGTTGGTGATCTTCTCGCCGTCGGCGGTCGCGTGCTCTCCGTCGTGGCAGCGGAAGCAGCCGGGCGTGTTCGTGTGGCCGAGCTGGTTGGGATAGGTGCCCCAGTCGACGCCGTACTCGGGGAAGACGTTGCGCGAGTAGAGCTCGGCGACGACCCGTCCCGCCTCCTCGACGTCGGCCGCGCGCTTGGTCGCGAGCTCCGCATGGTTCTCCTTGTAGTACGCCGCGACGGCCGCGGGGATCGCCGCCGCCGCCGCCGCGCTGTCCGCGTAGCCCGCCTTCAGGATCTCGACCGCCGTCTTCTTCACGAAGGGCAGCGTCGAGGACATGCGGCCGAGCATGATCGCGCGGTCGACCGCCTCGTCGGCCTGAACGAAGGAGTGCGCGGGGCGGCTGTGGCAGTCGAAGCACTGCATGGTGATGCGCGGCTGTCCGGCGAACTCGGCCGCGTTCCGCCCCGTCTTCACGAAGGTCTTCGTCTTCCCGGTCGCCTGGTTCTCGTGCTCGACGAGCGGGATCTCCATGCGCTTCCTGTCGGAGGCGACGAAGCGGACCGAGATGCCCCTGCCGTGGTGGGAGCCGTGGACGCCGCCCATCAGCTCGCCGCCGACGTTCATGGTGAGGAGCGTCATCTCGGGCGTGTTGGCCTCGTCGTCGCCGTAGCGCACGAAGAACTTGAGCGACGCATTGGCCGGCATCTGCTTCCAGTGGCACTGCTCGCACGTCTCGTTGCTCGGGATGATGTGCCCCGTCTCGATCGCCCCGACGATCGGCTTGGGGACCTTGTCGGTGAGGACCGCGATCAGCTGCTTGGTGCCCTGGATCTTGCTGGCGATGAGGCCCTTGGCGCCGCTGCCGACGTGGCAGTCGACGCAGAGGATGCCGGCGTGCGGACCCTGGTCGAAGGCGCGCTGCTCCGGCGTCATCACGTGGCAGGAGCCGCAGAACTGCCGCGACTCCATCGCGTGCACGGCGCTCAGCGTGAGCTGCGACGCGATCAGGAGGTTGAAGAGCGAGACGGCGACCACGAATGCGCCGAGCTTCATCCAGGCGTTCGAGCTGGCGGCGAGCACGCCCGACAGCCGCTTGCGGAGGCGCCGCCGCCCGAGGTGCAGTCCGAGCGGCGTCATCAGCAGGCCGAGCACGAAGAGGCCCGCCGCGGCGATCGTCGCGACGCCGATGTACGGGTTCTCCTGCCCGCGGCGCAGGCGCGCCGTGACGAGGCAGGCCCAGACGATGATCGACGTGACCAGCAGGCCGAGCCCGGTCATCGCGAGCCAATGGCTCGTGAAGACGGTGATGACGGGAAATCGAGCGGCGCGCGCCGGGTCCGCGGCCGCGTCCGGTTCGTGGTCGGTCATGTGGCGCAGCATACGCGCGCGTCCCGTCGTGGATTCGCGGGCGATCCGGCGGCGACTTCCGGCGCGCGGCGCCGCGTCGCGCACGACCGCGGGCTCGAGCGCGAGGCGGCTTCGCTCCACGAGATCGACGCAGGCCAGGGGTGTGCTACGCTGCGCTCCTTCGCCGAGGAGAAGGGGCCGAGATGAAGGGGCGCGGACGACCCGATTCGCCCGTGCATTCGCGGCGCGCGCGCCGGGTAGCCGCCGGGCGCGCGCTGCCCGTCGCAGCGCTCGTGCTGATCATCGCGGCGCTCGGCGCGGGACGCGCAATCGCGCAGGAGAGCGAGCTCCCCGAGACCTACGGACCGCCGCCCGCGCCCTCGTCCTGGAGCCGCTGGACCAACGAGCTCGCCGTCTCCGGCAGCTTCTCGCTCGAGTACCGCCTCCGCCACACCTCCGAGGCGACCGACCAGGACCTCTACGGCCTCCTCGCGGCCGACTACGGCGACGCCGCGACGCAGCCGGTCACCGCGCACCTCGTCGCGCGCAGCGCCTTCGACCTCGACGACGGCGTCGACCACACCGGCGACTACGCGTTCGACAGCCTCCAGGACACTTACCAGAGCCAGTTGACGGCGCAGCTCTACGAGCTGTGGGTGGGCGGGGCGCTCTCGGGGCCGGTCGCGTCGTGGAAGCTCGGCCGCTGGTTCCTCGACGACACGCCGGTGCAGACCTACGTCGACGGCGCGCGCATCGAGACGCAGGAGGTGACCGCGGCGAAGATCCGGCTCGGCGGCTACGCCGGCCTCCCCTCGCACCTCTACGAATCGTCGCCCTCCGGCGACCTGATCCTCGGCGTCTTCCTCGAGGCGCGGGCCTGGACCGGCGGCCGCACGCGCTTCGACTACATGCACGTCGACGACCAGACGCTCCTGCTCGACCACCACGACGACCTCTTCGCGCTCTCGCAGTGGCAGCAGGTCGGCGAGCACGTCGACCTGTTCGGCCGCGTCACCTGGCTCTCTTCGGAGAGCCGCGACTTCGAGGTGCGCGGCAACTGGAACGACCCCGAGGCGCAGCTGCGCGCGCAGCTCTCCTACTACCAGCTGCTGCACACGCAGGAGAGCCTCTCCTACGAGTTCGACCCCTACTTCCAGTCGGCGTTCGAGTACCGGCCCTACCGCGAGATCGCGGCGAGCGCCGGCCACGCCTTCGGCGACCACTTCGACCTGTCGGGCGGCGTCGACTTCAGGCGCGTGACGAACGACGGCGACGAGGGCGCCTTCAACCACGACTTCGAGCGCTTCTACGTCGTTCCGATGTTCCTCGGCTTGCCGGACGAGGACACGACGATCTCGCTCACCGGCGAGCTGTGGGTCGCGACGCCGGAGCGGATCACCAGCGTCGGCGGCGAGCTCGACCACGCCCTCTCGAAGG
Organism: Planctomycetota bacterium; assembly: GCA_036732755.1. GTDB lineage: Bacteria > Planctomycetota > B15-G4 > B15-G4 > SIAN01 > DASRRB01. The sequence continues at coordinate 55,276 of DAINBU010000006.1, read as the reverse complement.
AGGTGCACGCGAACGTCGGGACCAACTACTCGCTCTACAAGTACGACATCTTCCAGGCCAAGGAGCTCGACCGCGTGCGCACCTACTACGCCGGACTCGACTGGAAGGCGTCGAAGAAGCTGCGGCTGCGGATCGACTACACCTACGAGCAGGACCCCTTCGACCGCTACCAGACGGTCAGGATGCGCGCGACATGGACCTTCTGAGACGACGGCTCGTCCGCGCCGCGCTCTTCGTGGCGGTGCCGCTCGTCGGCGGCTGCCTCTGGATGGGCGGCTCGTCGGGCGAGCCGGAGCGGCTCGCGTTCCCCCACGCGCGGCACGGCGAGGACGACGGCCTCGAGTGCGCGAGCTGCCACCGCGACGCGCTCACCGCCGACGCGCCCGGCATGCCCTCGATCCAGCAGTGCCGCCTCTGCCACAAGGAGATCGACCGCGACAAGCCGCCGGAGAAGCAGGCGGCCGCCTTCTTCGAGAACGACGTCCTCAAGGCGCCGAGCCTGACGAAGCTCTCGTCGGAGATCGTCTTCTCGCACCTCCTCCACGCGAGCACCGAGCACATCGAGTGCTCCGAGTGCCACGGCAGCGTGGCGAGCAGCGACGCGGTCACAGCCGACGTGCACGTGACCATGGCGAAGTGCACCGCCTGCCACGCGCGCAACGCGGAGCGGGGAGCGGCGTGGGGCAACGACTGCGCGGTGTGTCACAAGGAGATCCGCGCCGACCGCGCGCCGCCGAGCCACGCCACCGACTGGAAGCGCGAGCACGGCCGCACCGTCCAGCGCGCCGGCAGCCCCGAGGCGGCGAGCTGCACGATGTGCCATGCGCGGAGCGCCTGCACCACGTGCCACCAGACCGAGCTGCCCGACGACCACACGAACTACTGGCGGCGGCGCGGCCACGGCGTCGCGGTCGCGGTCAACCGCGACCGCTGCTCCACCTGCCACCAGGCCGACGCGTGCGAGCGCTGCCACTCGCAGACTGCGCCGCTCAGCCACAGCGCGGGCTGGGGGTCGCCGTCGGACCGCCACTGCATCACGTGCCACTTCCCGCTCGGCGGAGGGACGGGCTGCATCGTCTGCCACCGCGGCGCGCCGAGCCACGCGCTCGCGGCACCGATGCCGCCGGGACATTCGCCGGCGATGAACTGCCGCCAGTGCCACGGACAGGGTGCGCCGTTGCCCCATCCCGACAAAGGTGATCAGTGCACCGCATGCCATAAGTGATCCGTGACCGAGGAGGTGACCGTCGTGCGCAACGAAGGAGGAGGGTCGTGATGAGCTTCCACGCAGTCGTTCGCGCGGCGTCGCGCTTCGCCGCCGCGCTCGTCGCCGCCTCCCTCGTCGCCGCCTGCACGGGCGACGACGGCGACCCGGGACCGCCCGGTCCGCCCGGCTCGCCCGGCGACGCGACGACGCCGACCGATCTCCTGCGGACCGAGGACTCGCCCGGCGTGAACGTCACCATCCTCGCGGTGACCGGCGCGGGCAACTCCGACGGCTCGTTCGCGGCGGGCGACACGCCGACGGTGAAGTTCACGCTCACCAAGGACGACGGCTCGAGCTGGACGCTCGCCGAGATGTCGCGCGGCCGGATCATGCTCTCGGGGCCGACCTTCAACTATCAGCAGGTGATCCCCGAGGTGACCGACGTGCCGACGCGCGCGGTCGCCAACGCCGACGGCTCCTTCAGCTACACCTTCGCGACCGGGCTCCCGGCGACCTATCCGCCGCCGATCAACGACACGACCTCGTTCGGCTCCGACGACGGCGAGCTGCAGGGACAGACGCTGCTCGCCGGGACCTACACGATCGGGATCTCCGCGCGCTGGGACTACACGGTCGAGGGGGAGGGCTTCAACAGCGCCGGCAACGCCGAGTTCGACGTCCTCGTGAACAACGCGACGACGATCGAGCCGCGCGAAATCGTCACGCAGGCGAACTGCGCCAGCTGCCACTCCGACCTGGAATTCCACGGCGGGCTGCGCAAGGACGTGAAACTCTGCATCCTCTGCCACACGGCCGGCGCGGAGGACGAGAACGACTCGGGAGTGGGGGGCGGCACGCCGGGCGCGACCATCGAATTCAAGGTGATGATCCACAAGATCCACAACGCCGCGCACCTGCCCTCCGTGAACGGCATCGGAGTCCTTGGCGACGGCACGCGCGACTACTCGGTGCCGCCGGTGTCCTACGAGCTCGCGGGCAACGGCAACCTCTCCGACTTCTCGACGATCCACTTCCCGGTCTGGCCGAGCCTCAACATCCCGATGCCGAGGAACACGGGCTACACGCTGCTCACTCCGGAGGAGCAGGGACGCGACGAAATCGTGCGCGAGGGCGTCGTGTCGTGCGACAAGTGCCACGGCGATCCCGACGGAGCCGGCCCGCTGCCGCCGCCGGCGAACGGCGACCTCGCCTACGCGCAGCCGTCGCGACGCGCCTGCGGCTCGTGCCACGACGACGTCATCTGGACGCAGAGCTACAAGAAGAACAACCAGACGATGGGGGCGCAGCTGTCCGACTCGAGCTGCATCTTCTGCCACCCCGCTTCGGGCGGGTCGCTCGCGGTCCGCAGCGGGCACCTCCATCCTCTGGTGGACCCGGCGGTCAACCCCGGCTTCCACGTCACCGGGCTCGCCATCGCCGAGTCGGGCACGAACAATGCCGACGGGACGATCGACCCCGGCGAGCAGATCGCGCTCACCTTCTCGCTCACCGACGACAGCGGCGCCGACGTCCCGCCCTCGACCGTGACCTCTCTGAACGCCGCCCTCTCCGGCCCGACCACCAACCCCAACATGCTCCTCAACACGTCGATCCCGACGGCGATGCTGACCGGCGCGCCGCCCTTCACGGTCGACCTGAGCGAAATGCTGCCGCTCGAGTTCGTAAGGAAGGCTGCCGACAACGGCGGGATCGAGGCCTTCGCGACGTCGCGCCACCCGATCTACACCGGCTCGACCACGACCGTGTTCGAGCGCACCGCGACCTCGGGCGGGAACTCGACGCTCTCCGCGCCCGTCGGCCCGCCGCAGAACTTCATCGAGGTCGTCGACGCCACCGGCTTCGCGCACAACGACTACGTCGTGGTCGACGACGGCGTCCTCGGCGCGGAGGAGTACCTGCGCGTCCAGCAGGTCGACGGGAACCGCCTGTGGTTCGGCTCGACGGCGAGCACCAGCTACGCGGTCGGCCCGCGCCTCTCCCACCCGGCCGGAGTGTCGGTCAAGGAGGTCACGCTCACCACCAAGACGCTCAACACCGACTACGTCCTCGACCTCGCGAACGGCACGATCACCGAGGTCGCGCCCGCCAGCTTCCAGTCGGGCGACGCGATCGTCTGCACCTACACCTCCTTCTTCGTGATGCCGTCGACCTTCCCGGCCGCGATCAACGGCTCGCCCGACCTCGACGCGAGCTGGGGCAAGTGGACCGGGCTCGCGCTGCCCGACGGCACCTACACGGTCGGCCTGTGGGGCGCGCCGCCGCTCGTCGTCAACCGGGAGGGCGAGACGCAGACCTACAACGGCACGTCGCCGCCGGCCACCGCCGCCTTCCTGGCCGGGTCGGCCACGACGATCGCGCCCTACGACAAGACCGCGGGCGCGGCGACCTGCTACGCCTGCCACGACGACGTCTACTTCCACGGCGGCGGCCGGCGCGGCTACGAGACGTGCCTCCTCTGCCACGGCACCGCGGGATCCGAGGACCGCCCGCCCTACGTGGCCGCCAACGCGCCGCCCACGACCGGGCTGACCGTCGACTTCCGGACGCTGCTGCACAAGATCCACATGGGGGCGAGCCTCGCCAACGCCGACACCTACGAGGTCGTCGGCTTCGGCTCGACCGCGTGGCCCGACAACTTCGGGACTTCGAGCTACTCCGAAGTCGACTTTCCCGCGCTCCCAGCAGGGGCGGCGACCTGCGTCGCCTGCCACGGCGCCGACAACACCGCCTTCTTCGAGATCGCCGAACGCAACCACCCCGCCGGCCAGACGCCGCCGACGCGCGCGTGGCGGGCCGCGTGCGGCGCGTGCCACGACTCGAACGCCGCGCAGGCCCACATCGACGTCAACACGAGCCCGAACGGCTTCGAGTCGTGCGAGATCTGCCACGGCGACGGAAGGCCGGAGGCGGTCGAGGTGATGCACAAGGCGCGCTGACCGGCGCGCCGCAACGACGAAGTGCCCGCAGGCGCGCTACCACCAGAACTCCGTCCGGAACAGCCGCAGCGCGGCGTCGAGCACGACCGCTCCCACGGGTCGCTCCCCCGTGTAGATGCGCGCGTAGCCGCTGGTCGCGGTGCGCAGCAGCGGCGGCGCGCCGTCGATCGAGCAGTGCACCAGCACCGTCCCCTGCGCGCGCCCGTCTTCCCGCGCTGCGCAGCTTGCCAGGCGCACGACGCGCCCCTCGAGCGTCGTGAACGGCAGCGCCCGGATCTTGAACGCGACGCGCTGCCCGAGCTCGATGCCGCGCAGCTTCTCCTCGTCCAGCGCGATCTCCGCCACCGGCGCGGAGTGCTCCTCGACCACGCAGATCGGGTCGCCTTCGCGCAGGTACTGGCCGACGCGCTCGCGCAGGCGCGGCGTCACGATCGCGCCGGCGACCGGGCTCGCGACCTCGAGCCGCCGCTGCAGCGCCTCGAGGTGGTCCTGCTCGACGCCGAGCCGCTCGACGCGCGCCCGCTGCGCCGCGAGCTCCTCGGGCCGCGCGCCCGCCTCGAGCAGCGCGAGCCGCGACGTCTCGTCGCCGAGCTCGCGCTCGCGGCGCGCCAGCTCGACCTCGCCCTCGATCGTCCCGCTCGACTCGCGCGCGCGCTTCTCCGCCTGCACGACCGAGCGGCGTGCCCGCGCGATCCGCCGCGCCTGGTCGGCGCTCTCGAGCTCCTCGCGGCTCACGAGGCCGTCGTCCGCGAGCTTCGCGATCCGGTCGTGGCGCAGGTCGGAGGCCTCGACCTGCACCTGCGCCTCGGCGAGGCGCTGTTCGAAGGCGGCGAGCTCCTCGGTCAAGGCGTTCCGCATCCGCGTGAGCTCGTCGGCCGCGAGGTCGCGCCAGCGCCCGGCGCGCGCGACGCGGCCGCGCTGCTCGACGATCTCCTCGGGGCGCGTCCCGGTCTCGAGCAGCGAGAGCTGCGCCTTCGCCTCGCGCAGCTCGGCCCGCTTCTGCTCGATCCGGCAGTCGAGGTCGGGCACCTCGAGGCGCGCGACGAGGTCGCCGGCGCCGACGCGATCGCCCTCCTGCGCCGCGACGGCGCGCAGGAAGCCGGCGACGGGGGCGCGCACCTCCGCGTGGACGGCGGGGCGGACCGTGAAGCTCCCGCCGGAGTACTCGTCGACGCGCCAGAAGACGCTCGCGGCGCCCAGGCCGACGAGGGCGAGGAGCCAGCAGAACGCCCGGATTCGTCGTTTGGTGATCATGCGGGTGACCTCGCCACCGGAAATGCCTCGGATCGACGCGAGCACGGCCGGCAGCGCGAGCAGGACCGCCGCGACGTAGCCGGCGGCGCCGCCGACCTCGTGGAGCCAGCGCGCGCCGATCGTGACGGCCGCGACCAGGAAGGTCGCGGAGAAGAGCCAGGTGAGCAGCCCGAAGGCCGTGAGGAAGCGCCCGCTCGTGTCGGCGACGGGTGGGGCCGCGCCCCACAGGACGCGCCGCGCGTGCGCTCCCGCGCGCTCGAGCGCGCGCTGCCGCAGGTTCGGCAGCTCCTTCCAGTCGGAGAGCAGGTAGTAGCCGTCCAGCTTGAGGAGCGGGTTGAAGTTGGAGAGCGTGTCGAGGCCGGAGATCCCGACCACGAGGAAGGAGACGCGGCTCATGAACGTGCCCGGCTCGGCGACGCGCCACAGGACCACCGCGAGCGCCCAGACCAGCAGGTCGCAGTGGCCGCCGGCGAGCATGACCCAGACGCGCTTGCGCTTCTCCTTGAAGAGCCACGCGTCGGAGACGTTGCAGTAGAAGCACGGCGTGAAGTAGAGGAAGAGCGCGCCGATCTCGTGGACGGCGCCGCCGAAGTGCTTGCACGTGAGTCCGTGCGAGCACTCGTGCAGCACGCCGAGCAGCGCGACCACGAACCAGCCGACCAGGAGCGACTCCCAGCGCAGCGAGTCGCGCAGGCTCGCCACCAGGTCGTCCCGGTTCGCGAAGAGGAGCATTCCCCCGCCCGCGATCGCGACCGCGGAGAGGACGAGGAACGTCTTCGTCCAGATCCAGCGCAGCTTCGGCTCGATGCGCGTGAAGAGGCGGTCGGGATCGAAGAGCGACTTGCGGAAGAAGAGGAGGCTCTGCTTCGCCGGCGCGGCGGGGGGCGCCGACGTCGCGAGCATCCCCTGCTCGCCCGCGGTCACGAGGAAGTCGTCGAGGTCGCCCGGGGTCAGCGGCTCCTCGAAGCGCCGCTCGTAGGCGGAGCGCACCGCCGTCGCGCTGTGCTCCCCGTCGAGCTGGAGCAGGAGGAAGTGCTCGCGCTGCCCGAGCAGGAAGAAGTCGCCCGAGCGCGGGTCCTTCACCACGTGCTCGCCCTTCTCGCCGAACGGCTCGACCCGCAGGTCGCTGCGGCGGGGCGGGAGCGGCGGGGCGGCGACGGGCACGGGCGCGCCTCAGTTCTGCGGCGTGCGCGCCGGCACGCCGATCAGGTAGGTGATGCGCAGGAGCGCGAGGCGGCGCGGCCGCATCCGGTCGGTGAACTCGAACCATCGCGCCATGACGCCTCCGTTGCTGCCGGGCTGCGCCGGGGCGGCCCGGGAGAGAGACGCCATCGCCCCCGCCGGTCGAACATCCGCCGTTCGCTCCCCGGGGCGCGCGGCGTCTTCTCCCCCGTGAAACACTCCCGTCGCGCCCGGCTCGAGGCGGCGCTCCGCCTCTGGAGGCGGGCGCTCGGCGACGCCCACGTCGTGACCGCGGCGGCGGCGCGGCGCTCGGCGGAGCGCGCGACCTTCCAGACCGCGCAGCGCATCCCGGCGCTGCTCCGCCCTGCGTCGCGCCTCGAAGTGCAGGCGTGCCTGCGGATCGCCGGCCGCTTCCGCGTCCCGATCCATCCGGTGAGCTGCGGCAAGAACTGGGGCTACGGCTCGCGCGTGCCGGTGCGCGACGGCGCGGTCGTGATGGAACTCGCCCGGATGTCCCGGATCGTCGAGTTCGACGAGCGCCTCGGCTACGTCACGCTCGAGCCGGGCGTCACCTTCCGCCAGCTCCACGCCTTCCTGCGGCGGCGCCGCTCGCGGCTCCACGCCAACCCGACCGGCAGCACGCCCGACACGAGCCCGCTCGCCAACGCCCTCGAGCGCGGGCTCGGCCACGGCCCGCTCGGCGACCGCTTCAACGGCGTCTGCGGGCTCGAGGTCGTGCTGCCGACCGGCGAATGCGTGCGCACCGGCTTCGCGCGCCTGCCGGGCGCCACGGCGGCGCCGCTCCATCGCTGGGGGGTCGGCCCGTGGGTCGACGGCCTCTTCAGCCAGTCGAGCTTCGGCGTGGTGACGCGCCTCACCCTCTGGCTCTCGCCGATCCCGGAGCTCGGCGACCGGATCGCCGCGACGATCGGGAGCGCGCGCGACCTGCCGCGCGCGATCGACGCGCTGCGGCCGCTGCTGCTGCGCGGCGTGCTGCGCAACCCGGTGAAGCTCACCAACGACTACCGCGTGCTCAGCACCGCGACGCGCTACCCGCGGTCGATCACGAAGGGCGATGGCGTGCTGCCGCGCGCGCTGGTGCGCGCGCTGCTGCCGAAGCCCTTCTCCTGGGCCCTCTCCGGGACGCTCGAGTACGCGACGGAGCGCCACCGCGCGCCCGAGCGCCGGCTGCTGCGCGACGCGCTCGCCGCCTCGTGCGGCCGCGTCGTCTTCACGCGCGAGGCGCAGTTGCGCGGCCGCGGCGGCGACGGGTGGGCCGAGCTCCACCGTCCCGGCGTCTCGCGCGACGTGGTCGCGACCTACTGGCGCAAGCGCAGCGCGCCGCCCGCCGAGCCCGACCCCGACCGCGACCGCTGCGGCGCCATCTGGTGCAGCCCGGTCGTCCCGATGACGGGGCGCGCCGTCGCCGCGGCGGTGCGCATCGTCGAGCGGACGACCGCCGAGAGCGGCTTCGAGCCGATGATCACGATCACGGCGCTCGACGGGCGCAGCGCCCACCTCGTCGTGCCGCTCTTCTTCGACCGCGCCGTCGCGCGCGACGACCGCCGCGCGCTCGCTTGCGCGCGCCGGCTGCACGCCCGGCTCGCGCGCCGCGGCTTCTTCCCGTATCGCCTCGGCGTCAACTCGATGCGGCTCCTGCCGGCGGCGAACGGCGACGACGCGGCGTTCCGCCGCCGCCTGAAGCTCGCCTGCGATCCGCGCTCGATCCTCTCGCCGGGGCGCTACGCGACGTAGACGTCGGACGCGTTGCGCCGCTCGCTCGCGGCGCGCGCGACGCGTCCCTTGTAGTGGCGGTGGAGGAAGTCGTAGAGCACGAGCTCGTGCGTGCGCGCCGCCGCGCGCAGCAGCCGGTTGCAGTGCATGTGGAGGAGCGCCGCCGCGATCTCCTCGAGCGGCGCGGCGAGGCTCCCGTCCGCCGCCGCGCGCTGCAGCGCCGCGCGCGCGGCCGCGCTCCGCTCCGACCGGCGCCCGAACGCCGCGCGCGCCGGCGACCACGCGTCCTCCTCGTCGCCGTCCGGGGCGAGCAGCCGCGCGACCGCCGCCGACTCGACGCGCCACTTCGCGCCGATCTGCCGCGCGACCGCGTCGCTCGCCTTGAACTCCTTGTGGAACGCGTCGCGCGCCCGCAGCAGCGTGCGGCGCTTCGTCTCGAGATCGAGTCCGACGTCGTCGAGGAGGCGGTCCATGCCGAGCAGCGCGAGCCGCCAGCGGCGGTCGCCGTCGCCCTCGGTCGGAGCGTCGCGCAGGAGCTCGACGATCGCCTCGCTGTCGCGGTGGAAGAGCTCCTCGCAGTGCACGATCCCCTCCGGCCCGCCGTAGCGCTCGATCTCGCGTTCGTACGTATCGAGCTGGAGCTTCCAGAGGCGGCCCGCATCGAGCAGCGGGGCGACCGCTCTGCGCAGCCGCGGCAGGAGCTCCTGCTCGAGGCGGCGCGCCTCGCCCTCGAAGCGCAGCCGCAGGTGGCCGTGCGGATCGGCGTAGCGGACGAAATGCCAGCGCTGCGCGACGCCTTCGGCGGCCCATTCGACGGCGAGCGGCCCGACCGTCGTGCGCACCAGGTCGTCGACCGCGAGCGCGCCGCCGTAGAGTTTGACCGTCAGCCACTCGGAACCGGGCACGAAGCGGCGCGCGGCCGCGGCCGCCGGCGCGGCATTCGACATCGGCGGCGACGGACGAACGCGGCGCGGCGCTTCGGCGCCGGCGCACCGCACGAACGGGACGAGGATCTCGTGGACGTGGCGCCCCTCCGGTCCCGCGACGCAGAGGCGGTCGGGCGCGGGGAAGAGCTCGGTCAGCGTCGCGTCGCTGCGCATCTGCGCGAGCAGCGTGGCGACGAGCGCCGGCTCGTCGAGGTCGATCGGGAGCTCGTGGTCGCCTTCGGTCAGGCAGACCCAGCGCGGGAGGCGGCGCTCCGCTCTCCAGGCGGCGAGCGCCGCGGCGCGACCGGACGCGCAGGCCTCGAGCAGTCGCACCGTCTCCTCGCGCGCGACGCGCCACTGTGCGCGCGCGAGCACGAGACGGCCGCAGGTGACGCGTGGCAGGAAGGCCGAGTTCGCGAGCGCGCCCCAGCTCCACGCGAGAGCACCGGCGACCCCCTGCTCCTGCAGCCCGCAGAGGAACCGGTAGACGCCGGGCTGCGCCGTGTAGTTGTGCGCCGTGGTGAGGCGCGGCAGCACCTCGCAGCCGTGCCGCGCCGAACGCAGGACGACGCGCTCGCCGCGTACCGAGACGAGCAGATCGCCGAGCTCGATCTGGTTCGACTCGGGCAGACCGGAGCGGCCGAGGTAGGGGATCTCGTGGCGGCGATGGGTCGGCCGCGCGAGGATGTTGCCGACGCGTCCTTCGGGCAGATGGACGATCTCCGCGAAGAGCGCGTCGGGCCGCAGCGCCTCCTCGGCCCGCAGATGGCCCGCGACCGCGTCCGCGAGCTCAGGGTCGGCGTGGCCAAAACGGCCGAGGAGGCGCGCGCCCGACGGCCCGCTCGCGCCCTGGAGCAGCAGCCGGAATTCGCCGCGGTCGACCGCCTCGGCCGACCAGGCCTCGATGCGCGCGTGCGCGGCGAAGGCGTCGGGCAGCGGCGGCGGGTCGTCGACGGCGAGCTTCTCCACGTCGTCGTCGCTGAGCGACCATTCGGTCGCGCCGCGCTGCAACAGGGCGGTCACGCGCTCGAGGAGGTGGCGCTCGCGCGCACCGAACGACGCGGGCGCCTCGGCCGCGGCGAGCTCGAGGCCGTCGAGGATCGGCGCCGCGCTCACGACCTCGTCGGTTCCGCCGTCTCCCACGCCCGTCTCGTCGTCGAGCGCCTCGGAGAGCGGCACCTCGCGCGTCACCGGCGTGTCGCCGAATCGCTCGCCGAAGGCGCGGCGGAAGTTCGCGAGCGAGTCGTTGCGGCGCGGCGCGATCCTCCGCAGCAGCTCGACGCCGCGCAGGAGCTCTTCGACGACGGCGCTCCCGAGCGCCGCGTCGGGCGCCGGCCGCGACAGGTCGACCTGGAACGTGCGCGCGACGTCGACCTCCGCCGGCAGCGCGGCGAGCTCGGCGGCGAGCGCGCGGTAGCGCGGGGGCGCGACGCCCGGGCCGCCCGCGTCGAAGCGGGCGAGCTCGTCGCGGACCGCTTCGAGCCGCTCGGCGGCGGCCGCGCCGCCCTCGGTCGCGCGCAGCCGCGCGATCCAGTCGTGGATCGGCTCGTCTCCGGTGATCGCCGGAACGAGCTCGGAGACGAGCACCTGCTGGTCGATCAGCGCGTCGACGTACTCCGCGGTTTCAGCTTCGGTCGCATCGGCGTCGCGCTCGCGCAGCGTGGCCACGAGCTCGCCGATCGTCGCGCCGCCGCGCGCCCGCGCGAGCACCAGATCGAGGTAGTCGGCTGCCTCGAGGGCGCAGCGCCGGTGCGCCCATCCCTTCGCCTCGCGCCGGACCTCGTGGTAGCGCCAGCGCTCTCCGACGCGGTAGAGGCTCGAGTTGGGACGGAAGCGCAGCCGCGGCCGCAGCGCCGAGTCGCGCGCGAGCGCGTCGGCCAGCAGCACGACGTAGTCCATGTCGAGCCGCGTGTGGCGGCGCATTCGATCGCCCAGGACGAGATGAGTCGTCGCGCCGATCGCGCCGAGCGAGCAGCTCCCGAACAGGCCGAACGGCGTCGCGCGTCCGGCCATGCGCGCGAGGTAGCGCCAGAGCGACAGCTCGATGCGCGCGCCGTCCTCCGAGTCGGGGGCGTTGCGCCAGGTCTCGAGGCGCGCGTCGAGGTCGGGCGAGGCGACGAAGAGCGCCTCGCGGACGTCGGGCCGCTCGACGAGGCGGCGCAGCTTTTCGCGAGGCGCTTCGCCCGATTCGCCGCCCGCGAACGCCGCGAACGGCAGCGCCGGCGCGCGCAGGACGAAGAAGCCGGACGGGGCGAAGGCGGTGGGAGGCGGCGAGCTCAAGACTCTCTCTCCTCCCTCAGGCGCCTTCGCCCCCGGGTCATCGAAATGTCTCGACGACCGTTCCGGCCTAGTAGATGGAGCCGCAGCTGAAGGTGCCGCTGCTGGTTCCGGCGCTGCCACTGCAGTTGTTCGTCCCCTTGCCGCCCTTCTTGGGGGCGATGCGCTCCTCGAGCTTCTCGATGCGGAAGCGCTTGCGCGGCGTCGCGGCGTCGGGATCGGGCTTGCGGTTCGTCTCGGGACGGACGTTCTTCGAGCTCATGTCGTTTCTCCTTCGGGTCGGACTCGGGCAGCGCCGCGGGCCACCGCGGCGACGTCGATCAGGTAGGTCTCCTCCTCGTCGGTCAGCGGGCCGCGCGCGAGCGCCGCGGCGATCCCCTCGACCTCGCGCGGCGTGCGCGGCGAGACGAGCAGGCCGTCGAGCTGCGGGCGCGTGAAGGCGAACCGGTAGTGGTCGGTGACCTCCGGCTGCCAGTAGTCGGGCGCGACGAGTCCGATCTCCGCCATGCGGACGGGCGGCACGAAGCCCGACGTGCTCTTGAAGTTGAAGAGGAGCGGCCGCGGCCGCTCGGGCACGTGCGGGAAGAGGTCGTCGCGCGCGCCGGCGTGGTCGGCGTTGTAGCGGACGAAGGCGATGTCGAGCCCGCCGCGCTGCAGCGCCGTCGCCGCCGCCACACGGTCGTGGAAGGTGACGCCGATCGCGCGGTTGCCGAGGAAGCGCTCCTCGCGATGGCGCTCGTAGACGGGGAGCCGCGTGCCCACCTCGGAGCCGTAGGCGCCGCCCGCGAGCAGCACGTCGAGCCGCCCCAGCCCCGGCACCGCGTCGACCAGCTCGCGGAACGGGAAGCTGCAGAACTCGGGCTGCGTCGGGTAGCAGACGCCGGCGACGACGATCTCGTCGCGGACGGCGCCGCCGCGCGCGAGGAGCCGCTCGAGGCCGCGCCGCGCCGCCTCGTAGAGCGGCCAGTGCATGTCGGAGCTGACGAAGAAGAAGTTCACGCCGAGGTCGAAGGCGGCCGCGATCGTCGCCGGGTCCTCGACCATCCCGACGCAGCAGGGGCTGACGCGCAGCCCGCCGCTCCCGAGCGCGAGCCGGTCGGCGAGGCGGGGCAGCTTCGTCCGCGCGACGACGTCCGCTTGCAAGGTCACCCCCCGGACGCCCGGAGTTCCGCCTCCGGGTCGTGGCAGAAGGACGCCATCGCGCCGGCGCATCGAACGCCGCCTTTTGTTCGCGTCGCGGAACGTTCGATCGCCCGCGGCGGAATCGTCCTTCTCCCATGTGGACGAGCGAGCCGCCGCCGACGCGGACCGACCGACCCCCGACGCGGGGGCGGCGCCGGACTATGCTCCGATCCTCATGCCACGATCCCGACGCCCGGACGGATCGGCCGTGATCGACGACTCGTCGGCGAGCGTCTCCGAGTGCATCCGGCGCGCGCGCGCGGGCGGTTCCGAGGCGCTCGGCGAACTGCTCAAGGCGTACCGCAACTACCTGCGGCTCATCGCCGTCACGAGCCTCGATCGGAACGTCCAGGGCAAGGCCGACGCCTCCGACCTGGTGCAGGAGACGCTGCTCAAGGCGCACCAGAACTTCCCGAAGTTCCGCGGCACGACCGAGCAGGAGTGGATCACGTGGATCCGGCAGATCCTCGTGAACAACCTCGCCGACCTGCGGCGGCGCTACTCGCTGCAGGGGCGCCGCGTCGAGCGCGAGCGGTCGCTCGAGTCGCAGGCCGATCGCTCGTCGCAGATGCTGCGCGAGCTGGTGGAGGCGCAGGGACGGTCGCCGAGCCAGTCGGCCCAGCGGCGCGAGCGCGGCGTGATCCTCGCCGATGCGCTCGCCGACCTCGCTCCCGAGGACCGCGAGGTGCTGGTGCTCCGCAACCTGCGCGAGCTCGAGTGGAAGGAGATCGCGGCGCTCACCGGCCGCTCGCCGGACGCGGCGCGCATGCTGTGGACGCGGGCGCTCGTGCGCGTCGGCAGGATCCTGAAGGAGCGGATGCCATGAGCGATACCGCCACGGGCGCCGGCAACGTCGGCGCGATCCTCGACGCCTACCTGCGCGCGCTCGAGCAGGGTGGCGCGCCGCCGCGCGAAGAGCTGCTCGCGCAGCATCCGCAGTGCGCCGCCGAGCTCGCCGCCGCCCTCGACGGGCTCGAGTTCATCCACCGGGCGACGCGCGAGATGCCGCACGCTCCGAAGGAGGGGGGCGAGCTCGCCGAGCGCCAGCTCCTCGGCGACTTCCGGCTGGTGCGCGAGGTCGGCCGCGGCGGCATGGCAGTCGTCTACGAGGCGGAGCAGGTCTCGCTCGGGCGGCGCGTCGCGCTCAAGGTGCTGCCATTCGCGGCCGTGCTCGACCCCAAGCAGCTGCAGCGCTTCAAGAACGAGGCGCTCGCCGCGGCGCACCTCCACCATCCCCACATCGTCCCGGTCTTCGCGGTCGGCTGCGAGCGCGGCGTGCACTACTACGCCATGCAGCTCGTCGAGGGGCAGAGCCTCGCCGCCGTGATCCGCGAAATGAAGGGGCGCGCGCCGGCCACCGAGCCGAAGACGCCGGCCACGTCGCACGGCTCCAACCGCGACCCCGGCTACGTGCGGATGGCCGTCGCGCTCGGCATGCAGGCCGCCGAGGCGCTCGACCACGCCCACCAGCTCGGCGTCGTCCACCGCGACGTGAAGCCGGGCAACCTGCTGGTCGATTCGCTGGGCGAGCTCTGGATCACCGACTTCGGGCTCGCGCGCACGCTCCGCGACGGCGACCTCACGGTCACGGGCGAGCTGCTCGGCACGTACCGCTACATGAGCCCGGAGCAGACGCTCGCGAAGCGGGCGCCGATGGACCACCGCACCGACGTCTACTCGCTCGGCGTGACGCTCTACGAGCTCCTGACCCTCGAGCACGCCTTCCCCGGCGACGACCCGCAGGCCGTGATGCGCGACATCGCGGAGAAGGAGCCGGTCGCGCCGCGCCGGTGGAACGACGCGCTCCCCGTCGACCTCGAGACGATCGTCCTGAAGGCGATGTCGAAGGACCCCTCCTCGCGCTACTCGACCGCGCTCGAGATGGCGGAGGACCTCGGCCGCTACCTCAAGGACCAGCCGATCCTGGCGCGCCGGCCGTCCGTCGCGGCGCGCGCGTCGAAGTGGGTCCGGCGCCACAAGGGCTTCGTGACCGCCGCCTTCGTCGTGCTGCTGCTCGGGCTGGTCGCGCTCGCCGTCGACCTCTTCCGCGTCGGGAAGGAGCAGCGCCAGACGCAGGCCGCGCTCGACCGCGCCAAGGACAACCTCCTCCTCGCGCGCTCCGCGGTCGACAAGTTCCTGGTCGAGATCGGCATCTCCGGCATGGCCGACCTCGCGCCCCCGCGGCCGGCGCGCCGGCGCCTGCTCGAGGCGGCGCTGCGCTTCCACGAGCGCAACTTCGACGACGCCGCGTCGATCGGCACGCGCGTGACGATCCTGCACGCGCTGCAGCGTTACGACGACGCGATCGCGCTGCTCGACGGCCGGATCGCTCGGGCGGCGTCCGACGCCTGGGCGCACATGCAGCGCGGCCACATGCTCTGGCACGAGCAGAAGTACGACGACGCGCTCGCGGCGATCGAGGCCGCGTGCACGGCCAAGCCCGACCTCGCGGAGGCGTACTCCTTCCGCGGCTGCGTCCTGAAGGACGTCGGCCGCCTCGACGCAGCGCTCGTCGCGCACGACCGCGCGCTCGAGCTCGACGGGAAGAGCGCCCCCTTCCACACCTATCGCGCGAACGTCCTCGCCGACATGGGCAAGGCGCAGGACGCGCTGGCCGAGTACGAGACGGCGTGCCAGCTCGACCCCGACCTCCCCAACTGCTTCTGCGGGAAGGGCGACGTGCTGGCGGGGATGGGCAAGCTCGAGGAGGCGCTCGTGGCCTACGAGCGCGCCATCGCCGTCGACCCGAGCTACGCGTGGGCCTGGACGGCGCGCGGGATGATCTTCGTGTCGCTCGGCCGGATCGGCGAGGCGGTGCGATCGCACGACCGCGGCGTCGAGCTCGATCCCGGCGCGGCGCGTGCGCACGTGAACCGCGGCCTCGCGCTGAGGGAGGCGGGGCGCCTCGACGACGCGATCGCGGCGTACCGCAAGGCGATCGAGCTCGAGGCGACGCTCACCCAGGCGCACGGCAACCTCGCCATCGCGCTGGCGCTCCAGGGCAAGCTCGAGGAGTCGCTGGCGGCGGCGAACGAGGGGATCCGCCTCGCCCCGAAGAGCGCGCGCGCCCGCTTCAACCTCGGTTGCGTCTACACCGCGATGAAGGAGTGGGAGAACGCGATCCGCGAGTACGAGCATGCGATCGAGCTCGAGCCCGGCTTCCAGCACGCCTACATCAACCTCGCCTCCGCGCTCGCCGATCACGGCGAGCTCGACGAGGCGATCAAGACGAGCCGCGCGGCGCTCGAATTCGGGCGGGACGACGCCGACCTGTGGGGCGGGCTCGGGAACGCGCTGCGCGACAAAGGCGACTACGCAGGGGCGCACGACGCCTACCTGGAAGTGATCCGGATCAAGCCGAACTACGCCCGGGGGCGCCACTCCCTCGGCCAGGTGCTCGCCAAGTTGAGAAAGCACCGCGAGGCGATCGCGTCGTTCCAGGAGGCGCTGAAGATCGACCCCCAGTTCGCCAACTCGCACTACGAGATCGGCGCGTCATTCCTTGCGCTGCGCGATCCGGACCGCGCGATCGCGGCGTTCGACGCGGCGGTGGCGGTGAAACCCGACTTCGCCGAGGCGCTCCGCATGAAGGCACGCGCCTACGTGATGAAGGGCGACCGCGCCCGGGAGATCGAGGCGTACGAGGCGGCGGTCCGGGTCCGCGACGACTACGCCGACGCGTGGACCGAGCTCGGCCGCGCGAACAACGACGCGAGACGGACCGACGCCGCGATCACGGCGCTGACCAAGGCGCTCGACCTCGAGCCTGACAAGCCCGAGGCGCACTTGAACCTCGGCATCACCTTCTGCCACAAGGGCGAGCCCGCCCGCGGCATCGCGGAGTTCCACATCGCAATCGATCTCCTGCGGGACCGGGTGCCGGTCGTCGTGGAGCAGCGCGACGATCGGCAGAGGCACGACGCGACCACCCTGGCGCTCGCCTACAACTCGCTCGGCAGCGCGCTCGACGAGAAGAAGGAACTCGCGCAAGTGCTCGCCGCCTATCACGACGCGATCCGGATCGACCCGGGCAACGCACCCGCGCACTGCAACCTCGCCATGACGCTCTACGGCGACGGGAAGAACGACGCGGAATGCGAGGCGCACTGCAAAGCGGCGATCGACGCCGAGCCCGGCATGGCGGAGGCGCACTACCTGCTCGGGCAGCTCTACCACATGCAGAAGCGCTACCGCGAGGCGCTGCCCTACCTGAAGACGGGGCACGAGCTCGGGTCGAGGCAACCGGGCTGGAGGGCGAAATCGGCCGAGAGGATCGCGACGGTCGAGAAGCAGATCGCGTTCGAGGATCGCCTCGAGGACGTGGTGAAAGGCGCGGCGGCGCCGGGCAATGAAGGGGAGCGCCTCGAGTACGCGCTCATCCTCTACGGGAAGCAGCGCTTCCTCGAAGCGGCGCGCTTCTTCGAGAAGGCGCTCGCGAGCGACGCGTCGCTCGCGAACGACCTCGACCGCTCGCACCGCTACAACGCCGCGTGCACCGCCGTCCTGGCCGCGGCGAGCGGGGCGCCGGACGCCGCCGCGTGGCGTGGGCGCGCGCTGCAGTGGCTGCGCGCCGACCTCGCGGCGCGCCTGGCGGCCGGCAAGGTGGACAAGCTCGCGGATTGGAAGGAGGACGCCGACTTCAAGAGCGTCCGCGACGAGGTCGCCGCGCTGCCCGCGGGCGAGCGTGAGGCGTGGAAGAAGCTGTGGGTCGACGTCGAGAAAGCGATCCCGCCGAAGTGAGGGCGCCCCCGATGGGCGAGTCGAGCCACGACGTGATCGTGATCGGGGCGGGGCCGTCGGGCCTCATGGCCGCGCTCACCGCGTCGCAGGGGACGCCGTGGTGGTCGACGCCGCCGAGCCGGTTCGGCCGCGTGCTCGTCCTCGAGGAGCACGTGCGGCCCGGCGGGATCGCCGCGTACGGGACGCTCACCCTCACCAACGGCTGGATCATCAAGGGCGGGCAGCTCAAGGTGATGCTGCTCGACCAGCTGCGCGACCTGCCGGTCGAGGTGCGCTCCGGCGTCGCCGCCACGCGCATCCGCCGCGAGCGCGGCCGCTTCGCGGTCGACACGGCGGGCGGGACGTTCCGCGCGCCGGCGGTGGTCGTCGCCTGCGGCATCTTCTCCCACCTGCGCTTCCTGCGCTTCCGCAACGCGATCTTCATGGCGGAGACGCTGCCGGGCCAGCAGGCGTTCATTCAACGTGCCGAGCAACTGGCTGCGGACGGGACGCTGCATCGCAAGCGGCTGCTGATCGCCGGCTGCCATCCGGCGGTCGAGGCGACCGCGGAGCGCTTCCGCGCCGCGACGCGCGCGCTCGCGATCGAGACGGCGCTCGACGACGGCGGGAACGGGAGCGCGGGCGCGCTCGACCGCCGGCTCGGCGCGGGCGACGGCTCGCACGCCGCGGCGCTGCGCCGCTCCACGCAGGCGCTGGCGCGCTCGCGCTGGAACTCGGGCGAGGCGGGCGTGCACGCCGACTACGCCGCCGTCGTCTTCGATTACAACACCTACAAGCTCCGCCCGCAGAACGCGGCGCGTCTCGTGCGCGGGACGAAGATCCGCTGCCGCGACGGCTACGTCGTGACCGACGCATGGGGGCGCACGAGCGTCGCGGGGATCTGGGCGTGCGGCAACGCGATCTTCCCGCTCTCGGGCGTCCTGCAGGCGCTCTACACCGGCTTCGTCGCCGGGCTCAGCTGCCGCGCCGCGACCGAGCTCGCCGCCCACGACGAGGCGAACGGCTTCCTGCCGTGGCTCGCCGTGCCCCATTCGGCGTGGGCCGGGTGGCTCCGGTCGGCGCGGGAGCTCGCGCACTGACGCCGCGGTCGGCCGCGGGGGCGCGGCCCCGCGGCGGCGCGTCGCCGTTCGATCGGACGGGGCGGTTGCGTCTCCCCTGGCGAGTCGCTGCCCGAAACCCGAAGGGAGAACTGACATGTCCGCGAAGAACGTCCGTGTCCCGGCGCCGAAGTCCGACGACGTCGTGAAGCCGAAGCGCTTCCGCATCGAGAAGCTCGAGGAGCGGATCGCCCCGAAGAAGGGCGGCAAGGGGACGAACAACTGCGGGACCGCCAACTGCACGTCGTTCAGCGGAGGCGGCAGCGCCTACTGAGTCGCGAAAGAACGGTCGCGCCGCGCGAGGGGCCGCTCCAGTCGTGAGGACGGCTCCGCGGCGCGACCGTCGTGATCCGTTCCGGCCCGCGGCGGCGAATCGACCTTCGATCGGAGCGGGCAGTGTCGTCTCCCTCGCCGAGTCGCTGCCCGAAACCCGAAGGGAGAACCGACATGTCCTCGAAGAACATCCGTGCCCCAGCTCCGAAGTCCGACGACGTCGTGAAACGGAAGCGCTTCCTCATCGAGAAGCTCGAAGAGCGGATCGCCCCGGCGAAGGGCGGCAAGGGGACGCAAAACTGCGGCAGTACCTACTTCTTCTGCGGGCCCAGCGGCCACTGCCACGGCTACTGAGCCGCGGATGAACGGTCGCGCTGCGCGAGGGGCCGCTGCGGTCACGAGGGCCGCTCCGCGGCGCGACCGTCCTGATCGCGATCTGCGTTCGCTCGTCCGGCGGACGCTCGACCGTTGCGCCGGCGACGGAGACGGCGAGGGGAAGCTCGAGCCGTCGAGCGGTACCTGCGATCCCGGCCCGCTCGTGCTCGCCGCGCTCGCCGCCGGACGCTTCGGCGGTCCCGTCCACGAGCGCGTGGTCGAGCGCTGGCTCGAGCGGCTGAGCGAGGCGCTCCGGTCCGGCGCGCTCGAATTTGGTCCGACCGGTCCGCTGTCGGGGCTCGCATTCGCGATGCGCACCGTGCCGCGGCTGCGGCGCGTGAGTGCGTCGTTGTGGGAGCAGATCGCGGAGGCGCTGCCGCGCGACTGCTGGCGGTCGAAGGAGGTCCGCTGGTTCGACTACGACCTCGTCCGCGGACCCGCTGGCCTGCTTCTCACTCTCGTCGCATCGGGGCGGCTCGACGCGCCGGGCGCGCAGCCGCGGCGCCGGCTGGCGAAGCAGTGCGTGCGCCAGCTCCTCGCGCTCTGCGACGACGAGCTCGCGGCATTCCGGCTCGGCCGCGACCAGGACGACCCGCGGTTGAAGTGGGGCGAGGGGCGGATCAATACCGGCGTCGCGCACGGAGTCGCGGGCGTGGCGCTCGCGCTCGCGGCGGCGCTCGGGCACGGCGTCGCACCGACGACGCGGGCCCGGGTCGCGCTCGCGCGCATCGCCGACTGGCTCGTCGCCCGGTCGTACGTCGACCGGACCGGCCTGCGGGCCTGGCCGCACGCGAGCCTCGACGGCGACGCGCCGAGCTCGCGGGCGCCGTCGCCGCAGGCGTGGTGCTACGGGACGCCGGGCATCGCGTGGGCGCTGTGGGAGAGCGGGCGCGTCCTCGGCAGGAGCGACGTCACGACGTTCGCGCTCGCGGCGATGGAGTCGTGGTGCGAGCGCGTCGAGCCCGGCGTCGATCGCGCGGCGGACGTTCCGGAGCAGATCGGCCTCTGCCACGGGATCGCGGGGATGCTCGCGCTCGCGGACGCTTTTGAACGGAGTGCGGGTCTTCCCGCAGCCGCGCGGAAGGCGAGGCTCCTGGAAGAGCTGCTGCTCCGCAACCTCTCTTATGTGGAAGGAATGGGCGCCGACCGGTCGCTGCTCACGGGCGCGCCGGGCGTGCTGTCGATCCTGCTCACGCGCGCCGGCGCCGATCGGCGCTGGCTGATCCCGTTCGGGCTGCGCTGACCGGGTCCTCGATCCGCGCGCACGAACCCCTCGTCAAGTCCGCCGCGCGCGGGAATGATCCGTCGCAAGCGCTCGCGAGTCCGAGCGTGCCCGGAACCTCGATCCCCTCTCGTTCCACTCCCCGGAGGCGACCATGACCCGACGGCGCGCGCTGCTCTTCGTGCTTCTCCCCGTGCTCTTCGTCGGATCTTCGGCCCTCCTGAGCCACACGCAGGGAGCGAGCGCGGCAGCGGCCGCGGCCCCCGCCGACCACGGCAACGGGCACACCATGCAGGTCCGCGCCCAGTACATCGACCTGGACGGCAACCACGACGAGACCAACACGACGCTCTTCCTCGTCAACAAGAGCATGACGCGGACGCTCGTCCTCGGCGACGTCCTCGCGATGGGCCCGAACGGGCTCTCCGAAGTCCTTGCTCACGACAGCGACCTCGTCGGCGTCTCGATTCCGCCGCTCGGAACCGTCGAGCTCCCCGTCGATTCGGCCCATTTCCCGGGCCTGCTGCCCGAGCTCGAAGTCGGCCAGCGCTTCCTCGAGAGCGTCGTCCTGAGCTTCACGGGTCCCAAGGACGCCCTGCGCCTCACCGCCTCGGTCCACCTCCAGCGGCCGGGCAGTCTCGAGAACCGCGTGATCACCCTCTTCGAAGGGAACGACGTCGAGAAGTGACCGCCGTCCAGGTGGGGAGCGGTGCGCGGTCGTCTGCGGAGGTTCTCGCATCCGTCCTGGATCGCGCGCGTTGGCCGCGGCGGGAATCGCGGGAACAGGCGTTGCGTTCGGCCCTACGGTTCGTCCGTGGACCGACGAGGGCACCCCCATGAAGACTGCCGTGAAGCGTGCCATGAAGCCGGAAGTGAAGCCCGCCGCGAAGCGCGGCCCGTCGCACGTGCGCGACGTGATGACCGACAAGCCCATCTGCGCCGAGAGCGGCGACAGCCTGCGCGACCTCGCACGCATGCTCGACGAGAACGAGATCTCGGGGGCCCCGGTCGTCGACGATCAGGACCGTCTGCTGGGCGTCGTCTCGCGCACCGATCTCCTGAGGCGCCTGCTCGAGGGGCCGATCGAGGCGCGGCCGGGCGAAGACTGGCTCGACCTCCTCATGGCCGACAGTGTGGGGACGTTCGAGATCGACGTGGCGCGGCTCGGCACGGTCGACGACGTGATGTCGATCGACCCAGTCACGGCCACGCCCGAGGAGACCGCGGCGACGGTGGCGCGGAGGCTCGCGGCAGCGCGGGTCCATCGCGCGATCGTCGTCGACCCGAGTCGGCACCCGATCGGAATCGTGACGACGCTCGACCTGCTGAAGGTGTTCCCGCACTGAGCGTCGTCCGCGGCGGCTCGAACTGGCGTTCCGTGCCGCCGCGATCGAAGTCGAGGCACCCGCGCGGTGAGGGCGCGGGTGCCTTTGTGTTTTCAGGGTCCGCGGACCGGCGCGCGCCGCCGCGTCATCCGACGCCGGCGGCGCGCGCGACCAGGAACAGACCCGACGCGACGACGATCGCCCCGATGGCCCTTGCGACGCGCTCGCCGGCCGGCGCGAGGCGTTCGACGGTGGTGGCGGCCGTCACGACCGCCATCGCGCGCAGGTCCATGACTCCGAGCACCAGCAACGCCGCCGTCAGGCCGGCGCAGCAGCGGCTGCAGTGGAGGCCGAGGCGCAGTCCGTGCCGCCACGCCGTGCCGGCGTCGGCCGGCAGCGCGCGGCCCGGCCCGGGCGACTCGCGACAGCAGGCGAGCGCCCGCGCCTTCCACGCGCTGAACTGCAGCGCGCCGGCGAGCACGACGACGCCGCCGATCGCGAACGGGACGGCGCGCGCGAGCGCCGGCTGCCGCATCTCGACCGCCGCCAGCGCGACGCCGAGCGGGAACGCGGCCACGCCCCACAGCGACCAGACGAAGAAGTAACCCGCTCCCACGAGCGCGGTCCGCCAGCCCGGCGTCGTGACGCGCGTCCCGCCGACCGCCAGCCGATAGCGCCGCAGCATGGGGACGAGCGACGGCAGCATCATCGCCACCATCATCACGACCCACATGCCGAGGAACGACGCGGCGGCCGCGAGCCACGACTGGCCGGGCATGCGCATCCACGCCATCGACAGCGTCCAGCCGCCGGGCATCGGCAGGTCGCACGTCGCCGGCATCGACCCGCACCACGCGATCGTCACCGCCGTGCTGGCCGCGAAGAGCAGCGCGGAGACGCCGAAGAAGGTCCGCTCGGTCCGCTCGGTCGCCATGGCCGGGCTCAGCTCTTCTTCCCGTAGTCGTCGTGGTGGCGCCACCAGAGGCCCGACTCGTTGCGTCCCTTGGGGGCGCGGTCGAGCCACTGGTACATGTTCCAGAGGCTGTCGACCCCGCGCGCGTAGGTCGAATAGGTGTGGTAGATCACGCCGTCTTCACGCACGAACGCGCTCATGCCGGGCCGCTCGCGGATGTAGGTGTCCGCGTCGGTCCCGGCCGCCGCCGCGAACAGAGCGATGGGCCCCTCGCTGCCGCGCTGCTGCCACTCCGCGATCGTCTTCCCGCGGGCCGGTCCGGCCGCCGCCGGCTCGCGCTTGTAGTTGTATTCGATGCCGCCCGAGCGCTGCTGCTCCTCGTCGAACCAGACGTTGAAGTCGGGGTTGAAGTCGCCGCCGTACGAGGACGCCCACGGGAAGGTCCATCCCATCCGCTTCTGGAACGCCTGGAGCTTCGCGAACGGCGCGCGCGACACCGCCGTGAGCATGACGTCGTGGTTCGCCAGATGGACGGCGATGCCGTTGAAGCCGTCCGCGATCGCCGAGCACGACGGGCAGCCGGCCTGGTAGTCGGGCCCGAACATGAAGTGGTAGACGAGGAGTTGCGATCGCCCGCGGAAGAGGTCGGCGAGCGAGGCGGCGCCGGCGTCGGTCTCGAAGCGATACTCCTTGTCGATCTTGACCCACGGCAATTCTTGGCGCCGCTGCGCCAGCTCGTCGCTGCGGCGCGTCGCCTCCTTCTCCGCTTCGAGCAGCTCGAGCCGCTTCGCGAGCCATTCCTTGCGCGTTCCGATCAGGTGCTTGCTCATGACTCTCATCTCCAATGGGGGGGGTGTCGGACATGGGAGAATCAAGCGCAAGGCGGAGAGCGCGGTGAGTGACAAGCGTGACGGGATTCCGATGGACGCGCCGATCGCCGCCGCCGCGCGAGCGCTGGCGGGGGGCGATCCGCTCGGCGCGCTGAAGCGGATCGCGTTGCGCGACGACGCGCCGGCGCTCGCGCTGCGCGGCATCGCGATGGCGCAGCTCGGCGATCTCGCGCGCGCGAAGGTCCTCCTCAAGAGCGCCGCGCGCGCCTTCGGTCCGGGCGAGTCGCTGGCGCGGGCGCGCTGCGTCGTCGCCGACGCCGAGATCGCGCTCGTCCTGCGCGACCTCGGACGTCCCTCGGCGGCGCTCGACACGGCGCGCGCGACGCTCGAGGAGCACGGCGACCGGGTCAATGCCGCCTTCGCGCGGTACCTCGAGGCGCGCCGCCTCCTCCTGATCGGGCGCGTCGACGAGGCGGAGCGCGCGCTCGCCCGGCTCGACCCCGCCGCCCTCCCGCCCGCGTCGCGGACCGCGTACGAGCTCGTGGTCGCCGGGATCGCGCTGCGCCGCCCGCGGACGAAGGCGGCGCGCGCCGCGCTCGCCCGGGCCCGGCGCGCCGCCGAGCTCGCGCGAATCCCGGCGTTGACGGCGGAAGTGGAGAGCGCGCGGCGCGTCCTCGACGCACCCGCGGCGCGCCGGATCGCGCGCGGCGGCGAGCGGCTCCTCTCCCTCGAAGAGGTCGAGGCGCTGCGCTCCTCGAAGGTGCTCGTCGTGGACGCGTGCCGCAACGTCGTGCACGACGACGTCCAGATGGCCGCGCTCGCCACGCGTCCCGTCCTCTTCGCGCTCGCGCGCGCGCTGGGGGAGGCGTGGCCGGGCGACGTGCCGAGGGACGTGCTCGTGGCGCGCGTTTTCGCTTCGAAGTTCGTCGACGCCTCGCATCGCGCGCGGCTGCGCGTCGAGATGGGGCGGCTGCGCGCGGCGCTGCGCAGGCTCGCCGTCGTGAGCGCGACGAAGCGGGGCTTCGCGCTCGCGCCGCGAAATGCCCGTGAAGTCGTCGTTCTGGCGCGACCGGTCGAGGAGGAGCACGCGCACGTGCTCGCCCTGCTCGCCGACGGGGAGTCGTGGTCGAGCTCGGCGCTGGCGCTCGTGCTCGGCACGAGCCAGCGCACCGTGCAGCGCGCGCTCGACCCGCTCGCGGCCGCGGGCAAGGTGCAGTCGTTCGGCCGCGGGCGGGCGCGGCGGTGGCTGATGCCCCCCGTGCCGGGATTCGCGACGACCTTGTTGCTCCCCGCGTCGCGGCCGGCGGATTAAGGTGGGGCCATGCGTCGAGCCGCCGCCGAAATCGTGCGGGAGTACGGACCCTTTCCCGACCGCGACCAGGTGCACGGAGTCACGCACGACGGTCGCAACGTCTGGTTCGCGTCCGGGAAGAAGCTGAACGCCTTCGATCCCGCGAGCGGGAAGCTCGAGCGCTCGATCGACGTGGCGGCGGACGCGGGCACGGCCTACGACGGCCGCCACCTGTTCCAGATCGCTGCCGGTCGCATCCAGAAGATCGATCCGGCGACGGGCCGCGTGGTCGCCACGATTCCGGCGCCCGGCGGCAGCGGCAACGACTCGGGCCTCGCGTGGGCCGAAGGCTCGCTCTGGGTGGGGCAGTACCAGAGCCGCAAGATCCACCAGGTCGATCCGGAGACGGGCGCGATCCTCAAGACGATCGAGTCGAACCGCTTCGTCACCGGCGTCACCTGGGTCGACGGCGAGCTCTGGCACGGCACCTGGGAAGACGACGTGAGCGAGCTGCGGCGCGTCGATCCCCAGAACGGCGAGGTCCTCGAGCGGCTCGACCTGCCGGCCGGCGTCAATGTCTCCGGCCTCGAGTCCGACGGCGGCGACCTCTTCTTCTGCGGAGGCGGACGCAGCGGAAAGGTGCGGGCCGTCCGTCGGCCCCGCCGCGGCGCGACGACCGGCGGCGGGAGCTGAAACGCCGACCGCGCGCTAGATTCCGCGCGCCTTCGGACGAGCATCGGCCGGGGGCCGTGGAGGGATTCCCATGGTCGGTCTCGTCGTCGCGGCGCTCCTCGGCGCTTCGAGTCCGCAGGATTCCGGCGCGAAGGCGGCGACCGGCTCTGTCGCCGAGCAGACCGCGGCGTTCCAGTCGGCGATCAACGCGAAGCGCTTCGACGAGGCGTTGAAGACCTCTTCGCAGCTCGTCGCCCGCTACGTCGAGCTCGGCCGGCAGCTCGCTCCGAATGACCCGCCGAAGGAGGCGCCGACGCGCGACTCGCTCGCGACCGCGAAGAACGGCCGCAAGCAGATCACCGACGCGCTCGAGAAGGCGATCAAGGCGCCGCGCCTGCCCGCCGAGTTCCACGAGAAGCTCCTCGCCCAGTTCGACGCGCGGACGGAGGACGGTGACAAGATGCTGGAGCGGTGGCTCGACCTCTCCCACATCCACGACGCGCCCATCACGCTGGCCGCGGGGATCAAGGCGCTCGGCACCTACCGCCGGGTGCAGTACATCGAGCGGTTCGAGAAGTACACCATTTCCGACCAGCGGAAGCCGGTGCTGATCGCCGCGGCCGGCGCACTCGGGGAGTACTTCGGCGAGAAGGAGGCGACCCGCAAGCGGATCGTCGGCAACCTCATCCTCGCCTATTCCTCGGTGGGCACCGGCTTCATCGACAAGCAGAAGCAGCGCGTACTGATCGACGAAGAGCTTCTCCTCGACGTCCGCCACGACTTCCAGTACGCGCTCGCCCGACTCACCGGCGGCGTCCATTTCAACCGCGCGAAGGAGTGGGTCGAGTGGTGGCGCGACGCGAAGGATGCCCCTTTGCGCGACGGTGTCGACCGGCCGAAAGTCCAGATGGACGGGATCAAGCCCGGCCCCGCTCCCGGCGCGAAGCCCGGCGGACACTGAGCCGCCGCGCCGGACTCGTTCAGTCGGGCGCCCGCGCCACTTCGGAGAAGGGGCCGAGCCACGCCGTCGAGAAGTCGGCCGCGCGGACGCGGTAGCGCGCCCCCTTCGGCGGATCGCGATCGACGAACGCCGCCGCGCCGGGCGCGGTGCGAGAAACCGTGGTGAAGACCGCGCCGTCGAGGCTGCGCTCGACCAGGTAGACGACGGCGCCACCCGATGGGTCGACCCACGTGAGGCGGATCTCGGCGCCGGCGCGCGTCGCCTTGAGAGCGGTCGGCCGCGCGAGCTTCGGCGGGTCGCGCTCGACGGCCCCGACGCGCGGGACCTTGCCGGAGGGATCGGCGACGAGGCCGGGGAGCGCGGGGAGATCGTCGCCCAGGACCTTCGAAGGGCGCGATAGATCGAGCGCCTTCGGCAGTCCATGCACGCCTGCCTGGTAGGCGGGCTCGGTCGCGGGCCACTCGGTCGGGTCGCCGTGGACGACGACGTTGCTCTTCGCGAAGAAGTCCTTCCCGCGCCACTCGCCGGCGTTGTCGCCGCCGACCCAGTTGGACGCATAGCGGCCGATGCCGCGCTCGGGCCAGTTCGGCCAGCCGCGATAGAAGCTGCGTGACGCGAAGACGTTGTCGATGAAGTAGAGGTGGCGCGCTTCGGTCACGCCCGGAAGGCTGCTTCCCGCCGCCGTCCAGTCGTTGGCGCTGACGCTCGGCCCGTTCGCCGAGAAGCTGTTGTGGTAGACGAAGACGCGCACGTCGGCGGGGAAGGCGTTCTTGAAGTGGATGCCGTCGCCGGGGTTCTCGCCCTGCGTGTGGTGGACGCGGTTGCGATAGATGTAGATCGGCCCCTTCGTGTGGGCGTAGCCGTCGACGACGATGCCGCAGTTGCCGCCCTCGATCACGAGGTTGTCGTGCCACTGCGATTCGATCTCGGTCCCGTCGAGCGCGAGGCCGTCGTCGGCGACGTTCTCGACGACGTTGTGGTGGACCCGCGTCGCGCGGCCGCCCTTCTTCGCGACGATCGCGTCGAAGCAGCGGAAGACGTGGTTGCGGGCGATCTCGTTCTCGTCGCCGAAGTCGTTCTGCAGCCGGACTCCCATCCGATCGCCGGGACAGAGGTCCTTCCAGACCGTCCAGATGTGGTGGTGGAGGGCCGTCGCCCACGGGTGGCCGAAGTCGGGGTAGACGTAGTCCTGCGTGATCTCGTTGTCGACGATCCGGTTGCGGCTCGCGCCGGCCTCGACCACGACGCCCGCCTTCCCGAACGCGCGGACGAAGCAGCGCTCGACGGTGCAGTCGCTCGCGCCGGTCAGCGCGACGCACCAGTAGGCGTTGCGCACCTCGAAGCCGCGCACGACGACGTGGCTGACCGACGCGAGCCGGAGCGTCGCCGATTCGGCGGGCGCGAAGGCGAGTTCCTCGCGGTTGGGATCGCGGTTCTCTCGGAAGCGCACGAGCGGCGCGCCGTCGAGCACGACGTAGTGCGCCTCGACTCCGGTCCAGTACGCGTCGGTCGGGGGCTTCTTCAGGATCTCGCGCGCGACATCGTCCGTGTACGTGTAGCCGCTGCCGAGATCGAGGATCGTGCGGCTGCGCCAGCTCACGGCACGCGCCGCGTAATTCATCGAAGGGCTCCGATAGACGCCCGGCCCGAGCTCCGGCGCCGCGACCCAGTCGGTGAAGCGGTCGCCGCCGTCCAGGACGGCGCCCTCCTCGCCTTCGAGCGTGAGCGGCCGACCGGGCGCGCCGCCGCGCGTGACGACGATGCGGCCGCGGTGCACGCCGCGCCGCACGAAGACGCGGTCGCCCGGCTGCGCGCGGTCGAGCCCCTGCTGCGGCGTCGCCAGCGGTTGGTCCGCCGTGCCGTCGCCCTGCTCGTCGCCGTCGACGGCGACGAACCAGTCGCGCGGCGGTCGCGGCTCCTGCGCGTGCGCGCTCCCGCCCGCGCCCGGGAAGGTCAGCGCGAGGCCGGCGACGAGGAGACGCACCATCGGACCCATGACGCGCATTGGATCGGGCCGGTCGGGACGCCGCAAGCCGACCGACGGCCTGCGCATGCGGGAGAAGTTCGCCAAGATGGGAGCGTCGCGGGAGGGCGCGAGGAGGTCCAGCGTGAGTCGAGGCGCGGCGCTTTCGCTCGTGGGCTCGCTCAACCTCGTGCGCGACGGCTGGAGC
>DAINBU010000006.1:0-26675 GCA_036732755.1 Planctomycetota bacterium | reverse complement strand
TTCGCTCGTGCTCCTCGGACTCGCGCTGGCGCCGCGGCCGGCGCTGCAGCCTGCGCCGCGCGACGACGAGAAGGAGGCGCGCGAGCTCCTCGCCGACGCCGAATTCCAGGCGCGCAAGGGGCGGCCGGGCCTCGCGTCGAAGCGCTACCGCGAGCTCGCGAAGAAGTTCCCGCTGACCGAGGCCGGCAAGGTCGCGACGCGGCGCGGACAGCCGAGCGCGTTCCTCGGGTGGGACGACTTCGTCCGGCATGGCCCGTCCGACAACCGCTGCGACGTCGTCCTGATGGGCGACGGCTACACGCTCGACCACCTCGACCTGTTCGCGAACCTCGCCGCCGCGATTCCGCCGCTCTTCGAGGCGCAGCCGGAGTACCGCGAGTACTGGGAGTACTTCAACTTCCAGCGCGCGATCGTCGTGAGCCAGGACGACGGCGTCGACGAGTACGGCCGCAAGTACGACACCGCACTCGGCGGCCACCGCAGCGGGATGATCCAGGGGCAAGTCGCGGTCGACGAGGGGCGCGTGCACGCGATGCTCGCCGAGATGCCGGCCAGCGACCACATCGCGATCGTCTTCGTGAAGCTCGGCCAGCTCGGCACCGGCGGCGGCGGCATCGCCTGCATCGGCGGCCGCGACAACGCGACGCTGATCCACGAGTTCGGCCACGCCTTCGCCGACCTCGGCGACGAGTACACCTCCAACACCGGCCACCGCGGCGCGGTCGCGAACTCGCCGAACGTCTCGAACAGCGACGATCCCAAGAAGGTGCCGTGGGCCCACTGGCTCGCCGCGAAGGTGCCCGGCATCGGCGTCTACGAGGGGGCGAACGGCCAGGTCCACGATGCGTGGAAGCCGACGACGCGCAGCTGCGTCATGGCGAGCGGGAACTTCTACTGCGCGCCGTGCCGCGAGGCGCTCACGCTGCGCATCTACCGCGACGTCGACCCGATCGACGGCTGCACGCCCGCCGCGATCGCCTCCGACGACGACCGATCCATCTCGGGCCTCGAGTCGTTCGACTTCGAGGTGCGGGTGCTGCGGCCGGCGACCCACGCGCTCGACGTGCGCTGGTGGGTGCTGCCCGAGACGGGCGCGCCGAAGTCGCCGCCCGGCTGGGAGCAGGGGACGCAGGGCCGCGACCGGCGCCAGCGCGGACCCCTGCCGACCATCGAGCAGGAGCCGGCGAAGGAAGACCTCTCCCACGAATACGTGAAGCACGCGTTCACCGTCGCCGCGAAGTCGCTGCGCTCCGGCCGCTACCGCGTCATCTGCCGCGTCGTCGACGACGCCCGCCCGCGCACCGAGCGATATCCCATCGTCCTCAAGGACACCGACGGGTTGCTCGAGGGCGAGCGGGCATGGTGGATCCGGGTCGACCCGCCGCCGGCGAAGAAATGACCGGGCGCGCTCCGGAGCGACGCGATTCCGTCCGTCCGTTTGAGCTTTGCGCGCCGGCCGCCGTCAGGGAGGGCGGAGTCGAGGGATCCATGCAGGACGACGACCGGCGGCTGGTGACGGCGATCCTCTCCGGCGAACCCGACCGGTTCGCGGAGCTGGTCGAGCGCCACGCCCCGGCCGTACGCCGGATCGTCGGTCGCGACGTGCGCGACGCGGGGCTGCGCGACGAGCTGGTCCAGACCACGTTCCTGCTCGCGTTCCGCGGGCTGGGGCGGCTGGAGACGCCCGAACGCCTCGAAGCATGGCTTGCGAGGATCGCCCGTAACGCCGTCGCCGACGAGCTCGCGCGGCGATCGACGCGCAACGGGCGCGAGGTCCCGCTCGACGGGCTCGACGTCGCCGCGCACGGACGGGAGGGCGGCACGTGGATCTGGGAGGAGGTCGCGCGGCTGACGACGGATGCGCGCGAAGTCCTCACGCTGCGCTACCGCGAAGGCCTCTCGTACGGCGAGGTCGCCGATCGTCTCGGCGTTCCCGTGTCGACCGTGCGCGGCCGGATCTACGAGGCGCGCCGCGCGCTGCGCCGGCGACTCGATGCGCTGGAGGAAGAGCCGTGAACCGCGACGTTTCGTGCACCGAGGCCGAGCCGCTGCTCTTCGCGCTGCTCGAGGACGAAGTCGACGAAGGCGAGCGGGAGCGGCTGACCGCGCACCTGCGCCGCTGCGGAGCGTGCCGGCGCCGCCTCGAGCGCGAACGCGAGCTCACGCACGCGCTCGCCCCCGCCGCGCTCCGGCCGGCGGCGCGACCGGACGGCGCGGCCGCGGTCTCTCCTGGCCGCCGCCGTCTCGCCTGGCCGCTCGCCGCCGCCGCCGCCGTCGTCGGCATCGGGATCACCGTCTTCTCGATCTTCGGCGGTCGCACCGCCTACGGCTCGATCGCGCCGGCGCGCTACGAGCCGACGCTGCGGCTCGCGAACGGCGTGAACGTCGCGCTCGCCTCGCACAACCACGTCGTGGTCCCGGCCAACGAGAACGACACGATCGAGCTGCTCGCGACTGGCACGCTCCGCGTCGCGGGACCGGCGGTGATCGAGCTCGATCGCGCCCCCGACGCGTGGAAGCTCGTCCTGCTGCGCGGCCAGGTCGCGGCGACGCTCCTGCCCGGCGCGCCGCTGCAGGTGAGTTCCGTCCATGGCGCGCGCACGCTGAACGGCGGCGCCCATCTCATCACGATGAATCCCGCGTGGTACGCCGACACGGCGGCCGCGCAGGAGGCGACTCCCGCCGAGCTGCTGCAGAGCGGCTACACGCAGTTCTTCCAGCTCGTGGACATGGCCTCCGCCGAAGCGACGTTCCGCGCGGCGTGGAAGCATCCGAAGGCGACCGAGGAGGAGCAGGGGCGCGCGCTCTTCTATCTCTGGTCCTCGGTCGGCCGGCAGCAGCGCTACGACGACGCGGTCGCGCTCCAGTCGGAGTGGATGCGACTCCATCCCGACGACCCGTCGTACGACTACGTCCTCCTGTTCCAGGGCGTCTACCTGCGCGAATCGGGCCACGAACCGGAGGCGAGAGCGGTGTGGGACGAGATCGTGCGGCGCGCGAAGAACGAAGAGCTCGCCGAGATCGCGCGCGGCTACCTCGGCGCCGCGGGCGCGACGACGCCGGGCGCGACGCAGGGGAAACCGCGAGCGAAGCAGTCGGCCGACCGCTACGTCCCCGACCGCCTGCTCCCCGACGGCGCGGGCCAGGTCGGGACGAAGGTCGTCGTCGCGTACGGCCTCGATCCGAAGAACGCCGACCACGCCCGCTTCCGGAAGATCGCGGAGAAGGCGGTCGCGCGCGACAAGGCGACGCTCGTCGAGTGCGCCGACGCCGACTTCGAGCGCCTCGCGAAAGCGCTGCGCGAGCTGCTGCCGGAGTCGGTGCTCTTCGTCCTGCCGCCGGAAGCGCTCGACGTGAAGCTGCACCGGCAGGTCGTGCTGCTGAGCCGCTCGCTCGACGAGGACGTCTTCCCCGACTTCACCTTCGGCTGGTTCACGGCGCGCGACGGGAAGGCCGCCGAGGCGCTGTGGGAGCGGACCTGCGAGACGCAGAAGAAGGGGCTCGCGTCGAAGGTCTGGACCTCGACCTTCGTCACCGAAGGGATGAAGTCGTGCGAGTACCCCGACTACGGACTCGACGTCGTCGTCGCGGCCGGCTTCGCGCGCCGGGCGTTCGCCTTCGCGACGCGCGAGTCCGACCCCGCCGTCCTCGACTTCGTCCACGGGAACCTGAAGCGGCTCGCCGACGCCGGCGTCGTCAGCATGACCGGCAACGGCGATCCGCAGGGGATCTGGCTCTTCGACGATGCGCGCAACGCCGATCCGAAGACCCACTGGAAGTTCGATCCGTCGCGCGTCGGCAGCGATCCGAAGGGCGAGATGCCGCGCATCAAGGCCGGCGAGTTCCGGGAGTTGAAGCTCGACCGGCCGGTCGTCTGGAGCGGCACCTGCCACTCCGCCGCGACGCATCGCGTCTTCGTCGAGGGCGACATCGTCTCGACCTTCGGGAGCAGCGAGAAGATGGAGCTCTACGAGATGCCGCTCGCGGAGAGCATGGGGCTCTCGATCCTCGACGCCGGGGCGGTCGCGCTGCTCGCGCCGATCGGCGCGAACCACGGCTACGCGGTCGACCTCGAGACGGAGTTCGCGCTGGAGAACGGCGCGTCGCTGGGCGAGATCGTGAAGTCGACGTGGGACGACGTCTTCCTGCAGGCGCGCGGCGAGCTCACGCTCGTCCTCCCGAAGGCCGGCGGGCCTCCGACGCACCAGGGCGAGCCGATCATGCAGGGGGGCGGCGTCAACCGCGTGCTGCTCGGCGATCCGACGCTGCGGCCGTTCCGTGCGACCGCGATCCCGCGCGAGAAGACGACCGTCCGCAACGTGAGCGACGGGAAATCCGGACGGTCGTTCGACGTCGTCGTCGAGTGGGACAAGGGCTTCCACACGCGCGGCTGGAGTCTCTATTCCGCGGCGCCGACGACGAGCCGCCGCATCGCGGCGCGCGTGCGGCTCGACGCCCTCCTTCCCGCGCACGAGGCGGCGCGTCTCGCCGCGTCGCTGCGCGTCGTGAACGGGAAGGGCGAGGCGCTCGCGGGCTTCGTCCTCACGCACGCGGAGCCCGAGGTCTTCCACGGCCACCGCTTCCTGCACCTGCAGGCGAGCGCCCCGGACCGCGTCCTCGACGAGACGGACGTCCGGGCGACCTTCTCGGTCACCTGGCAGCCGGTCGAGGCGCGTTGAACGGTGCGCGCAGCGTCGTCCCGCGCCGCGCGGTAAGACACGCACGAGCTCGTACGGAGACGCCCGTGCTGAACCTCGTCGCCTCGCTCTCGCTCCTCTTCGCCGCGCCCCTCGCCGACGACCCGCCGCCGCCGGAGAAGGTCCTCACCGGGAGCGAGAAGACCAAGCGCTTCGAGATCCGCTTCCGGCCCGGCTCGCGCGCCGAGTCCTCCGTCGATCGCACGAAGGTCATGGCCGAGCGCGACCTCGACCGCATCCTCGCGCGCCTCGAGTTCAAGGAGTGGAACGAGACGATCCGCCTCTTCCTCTACGACGACGTCGACGAGCTGAAGCGCATCACCGGCGTCGGGGCGGCCGGCTACTCGACCCCGCTCGAATCGCACGTCCCTTACGACAACGACCAGACGCGGCTGCACGAGCTGGTGCACGTGGTCGCGCAGCGCTTCAAGGAGCGCGGCCCCGAGCCGCGCAGCCTCTTCTTCGCCGAGGGACTCGCCAACGCGGTGCTCGAGTTCGTGACGGGCGTGCACGTCGACGCGGTCGCGGCGTTCTACCGGCAGCGCAAGCAGCTGCCGACCCTCGCCGAGCTCCACGCGGTCGGCGACTACTATTCGTGGCTCTCCTCGCATCCGGGCTTCAACGGCTATGACGTCGGCGGGAGCTGGATCCTCTGGCTGCTCGACACCTTCGGCGCGAAGAAGGTGCGCTCGTACTGCGCCGGCGTGCCGGCGCGCGAGGCGTTCGGCAAGAGCCTCGAGGAGCTGGAGAAGGGGTGGCACGCCCGCCTCGACAAGGTCGTCCTGCGTCCGGGGCTCGACGCGCTGCTGCGCGAGCGCCAGGGAGAGAAGGTCGAGTTCCCGAAGTACGTCGCACCCGAGCATCAGCTCGACGCACGGATGCTCGGCGACGCGAAGGAGTGGGAGGCGCTCGACGCCGCGGAATTCGCCGCGAGCGGACCGGGCGGGGCGGAGCGCAAGGGCGGCGCGCTGTCGATCCGCGGACCGAAGGACACCGGGATCTGGAGCGAGGCGGCGCTCGGTACCAAGACGGTCGGCGACGGCTGGCTGCGCGCGACCATCTCGCCGCAGCCGGGCTGCTGGGCGGTCAAGATCGCGTTCGGCGGGAAGTGCCAGGCGATGCTGCTCGGCAACGGGGCCTTCCTCTACAACGAGGTCGGCGGCGTCGACTCGACCGACGCCGTCAAGCTCGGATCGACGCCGGTCGAGCTCGTGCTCCGCCGCGAGCACGGCCGCGCGACCGTCTGGATCGACGGCGTCCAGCGCCTCGCGGGCGGCGTCGCCGGCGACGCGGCGCTGCCGACGCTCGGGGTCGTGCAGGGCGAGGCGAGCTTCGGGAAGGTGGCGGTCCGGGCGCTGCACTGAGGGGCGCCCGTCCCCGATTCCGCGCCCCGTTTCCCCAGGGGCTGACCAGAATCGGGCGTCCGCGGAATTAGGGTGGCCATGACCGACGCCCGCTCTTCGTCCGTCGCGCTCGACGCGGAGACGCTGCTCGCGCAGCGCCCCTGGCTCGCCCGTTTCTCGCGTGCGCTCGTCGCGGACCCCGCCGACGTCGACGACGTGGTGCAGCAGACCTTCGCGAACGCGCTCGCGCGGCCACCGGCGCATGCGTCGAACCTGCGCGGCTGGCTCGGCACCATCGCGCGCAACGTCGTGCGCTCGCGGTCGCGCAGCAACCAGGCGCGCGGCGCGCGCGAGGTCGCGGTGCCGCCGCCGCCGCCCGTCGAGGATCCGCGCGAGGCGGTCGAGCGCACGGAGCTGCGGCGCATCGTCGTCGAAGAGGTGCTAGCGCTCGCCGAGCCCTATCGCAGCACCGTGATCCTGCGCTTCCTCGAGGAGCGGGAGGTCGAGGCGATCGCCCGCATCATGCAGGCGAACGAGGACACGGTGCGCACGCGGATCCGCCGCGGCGTGGCGCGCGTCCGCGAGGCTCTCGAGCGGCGGACGCAGGAGCGGGCGGTCAAGGCGGCGAGGGATCCCGCGGGCGCGCTCGCACTGCTCTTCACGGGGCTGCGCGGGATCGCGGCGAGCGGCGACGGCGAGCACGCCCCGCACGCAGCGGCGCGTCCCCTCGGGCGCGCGCTCGGATCGTCGGCGCACGTCGCGACGCGGAGGATGCTCGTCGGCGCGGCGGCGGTGGTGGTGCTGGGCGGAGCGGCGTGGTGGTGGGAGTCGACACGAAGCCGCGACCCGCACGTGACCGACGCCGCGGGAACGGACGGCGCGGACGCGCGTCCATCCGGCGAGCACGCCGCGCCGCCGTCC
The DNA here is from genome assembly GCA_036732755.1 of Planctomycetota bacterium. Taxonomy (GTDB): domain Bacteria; phylum Planctomycetota; class B15-G4; order B15-G4; family SIAN01; genus DASRRB01. Next base: position 19,714 of record DAINBU010000006.1, on the reverse strand, counting down.
GCGCCCCCGGCCGAGCGCGCGGAGGAGCGTGCGCCGCCGCCGACTCCGGCGGCGCCGCCCGCCGAGCCGCAGCGGCCCGTGGCGCGCGGCTCGATCCGCGGCGTGGTGACCGACGTCCACGGCAACCCGGTCGTCGGCGCCAACGTCTGGGCGATCTCGTCGACGAACTACGAGTCGGTCTACGCGATGGACGCGTTCACGCCGATGGCGAAGGAGCAGTCCGAGCAGGACCCGCGCCTGCACAGCCCCAGCGACTGGATCGGGACGAAGACCGGCGCGGGCGGCCGCTTCCAGTTCGACGGGCTTTCGACCGTTCCCGGCTGGTCGCTCGGCGCGTACGAGGCGAAGACGGGCGCGCGGATCACGGAGCCGCGCTGCTTCGAGCGCGGCCGAAGCGAGATGGACGCGAACGTCGAGCTGATGCCCGGCAGCGTCGTGCGTGGCGTCGTCCGCGACCGGGAAGGGAATCCGATCGGCAACGCGCGCGTCTTCCTGCACGTGACGTACGGCGGCCGCTCGACGCGCTCGACGATCATCGCCGAGCCGTCCGGGCCGCACGCCGGCGAGTTCTCCGCGGGATTCCGCTGCGGCGACTCGCGCGAGATCGAGTGCTTCATGCCGGGCTTCCTCTCGATCCCGAAGAAGCGGGTCGACGTCGCCCAGCCCGACGTCGCGCCGCGCGTGGACGAGATGGAGCTCACGGTCGTCATGGACCGGGCGCCCGGCAGGCTCGTCCGCGGCCGGATCGTCGACCCGACCGGACTGCCGGTCGCGCTCGAGCCGATCCTCGAGCGCCACTTCGCGATCCAGGGCGCGGGCCGGCGGACGCTCAAGACGTCCGTCTGGGCGATCGCCGCGGGCGTCAAGCCGCCGCCGCTCCTCGCCGGAACGCCCACCGATTCGACCATCGTCGAGGGCCGGATCGACTTCGTCGCGAACATGTACGAGGTCGTCGTGCCCGACGACTTCCGCGGCAGCGTCCAGCTCCAGGTCTCGAAGTACGTCGTCGGGACGGCGCCGCTCGGCGACCTCTCGCGCGCGCCCGACGTCACGTGCGACGAGCGCGTGCTGCCGGCGTCGACGACGGTGATGAAGGTCGCCGTCCGATACGTCGACGCCGAGTCGAAGCAGCCGATCGACCTCTCCGGCGAGCAGCTCCCCCCGACGGCGATGGACCCGACCGGCACCTACGTCCCGCTCGTGAAGGAGGAGAGCGACCTGAAGCACGGCCTCGTCGTCTATCGCTGCGCGTCGGGGTCGATGCGCTTCGAACCCTTCATCGCGGGCTATGCGTTCGCCCAGCGGTTCGTCGACGTCCCTGCCGTTCCGTCCGCGGAGCCGCTGATCCTCGAGGTCCCGCCCGCCGCCAGGATCGTGCGCGGCGTCGCGCGCCACGCCGACGGCCGGCCGCTCGCGAGGGCGGCCCTCTCCGTCTACCGCTCGACGCCCGAGGGGATCGTCGACGCGACGACGCAGCCCACGGTCACGAGCGACGAAGGGGAGTTCGAGATCGCGGGGCTCGCCAAGGGCGAGCACTTCGTTGTCGTCTCCGGCGAACCGGAGGAGGCGCCCGTCGTCACGCGCTTCGTCGCTTCCGACCAGGTGACCGACGTCGAGCTGCGGACGTCCGTCGGCGTCACGACGTCGTTCAAGCTCGTCACGAAGCCGGAGAACGGGACCTGGGACCTGCCCTACTTCCGCATCTCCGACGCGAGCGATCTGACGCTCTTCTGTCCGCGTTACGACTGGCCGAAGCTGACCAAGTCGAGCGACTCGATCGTCCTCTCGCTCCTCCCCGGCCACTACACCGTGACCGCCCAGCCGCCGCACTTCCGCGAATCGAAGCTCGAGTTCGACGTCCCGGCGCCCGGCGTGGTCGAGATCCCGGTCGAGCCGAACGAGGCGCCGAAGAAGTGACGGGAGCCGTCACCTCTTCTGCGCTTCGAGACGCGCGCGGATCGCGGCCGCCTCGTCGTTCCGTCCGACTTTCTTCAGGCACGCCGCGAGATTCGTGAGGGCGCCCGGCCCGTTCGGGTCGAGCTCGAGCGAGCGCTGATAGCAGGCGATCGCCGCGTCGAACTCCTTCTCGAGCTGGTGGCACGCGCCGAGGTTGCTCCACGCGTCGGCGTGGTTCGAGCGCAGGCGCAGCAGCTGCTGCAGGACCTTCGTCCCGTCGCGGCCGCGCTTCGCCAGGATCAGCGCGCGGCCGAGACAGTCGAGGACGGCGATCTCTTCGGGCTCGTCGGCGAGGATCGCCTGCATCTCCGCGATCGCCGCCGCGAGGGTCAAGTCCTTGCGCGGCGTCGTCGCGCGCGCGAAGCGTTCGAGGCGCTCCGGCGTCGCACGCGGGAGCTTCGGGTCGAGCGCGAACGGCTCGGGCAGCGCCACGTCGCCGGCGTCGACGCCGACGTAGCCGAGCTGCGCGAGCTCGACGCGCCGCTCCTGCGTCAGCGCGACGCGTGCAGCGGCGAGCGCGGGGCCGAGCGCCGCGCGCTCCTCGACGAACTTTCTCAGCCCGGCCGCGAGGCGCGCGACGTCGTCGGGCCGCTCCGCCGCGAGGTCCTTCCCTTCGAGGTGGTCGGGCGTCGCGGCGTAGAGCTCGGGAGCCGTCGAATGGAGGTATTCGAGATCGCGGCCGGCCCACGCAAAGAAGGGGCTCCAGCCGTGGTTGATCCAGGGATCGAGGCTCTCGCAATAGACGTGACGATCGCCCGCGCCGGGCTTCGAGAGGGAGACGCCGTCAGGGGCGAGCGGCGACGCGACGCCCGCCGCTTCGAGGACCGTCGAGTAGACGTCGACCACGGAGACGGCGTCGGCGCGCACCGCGCCCGCGGGACCGCCCGGCCACTTGACCAGCAGGGGCACGCGCACCAGCGGCTCGTAGAGGTAGATCGAGTGGGTCGCCTCGCCGCGGAAGCCGAGTCCCTCGCCATGGTCGGCCGTGACGATCGTGAGCAGTCGGCCGGCGCGATCGACGTCGGCGAGCGCGTCCTCGAGCTCGCCCACCGCCGCGTCCACTGCGCTGATCTCGCCGTCGTAGGGCGTCGCGGCGCCCGCCGCGAACTCCGGCGCCGGTTCGTACGGCGCGTGCGGATCGTAGTAGTGCACCCACAGGAAGAAGGGGCGCGTCGGTTCGCGCCGCGCGAGCCACGCGCGGACCTGCGCGTTCACCTCCGGCGCGCGGATGCTCGGATAGATCATCTCGGCGGCCGTGCCGCGCTTGGGCTCCTCGAAGACGTCGAACCCCTGCGCGATGCCGCTGCCGCGCCCGAGCACCGTGCTCGCGACGAAGCCCGCCGTCTCGTACCCGGCCGCGCGCAGCAGCTCGGCGAGCGTCGCGTGCACCTCGTCGAGCCGGAACCCCGCGTTGTCGCGCACGCCGTGTCGGAACGGCTCGAGCCCGGTCATCATCGAGCTGTGCGCCGGAAGCGTGATCGGGCAGGTCGTGCGCGCCCGCTCGAAGCGGACCGCCGATTTCGCGAGCGCGTCGAGGCGCGGCGTCTTCGCGGCCGCGCAGCCGTAGCTGCCGAGGTGGTCGGCGCGCGTCGTGTCGAGGGTGAAGAGGACGATCGAGGGCCTCGCGGCGGGCGGGGGGGCGTCGGGGCGCGACGGCGACGGATCTTGCGCGCTCGATGCGGGCGTGAAGAGGGCGCCGAACGATGCGCACCGGAGGACGACGTACGCAGCGAACCGGATCATGGAGTGGCGCAAGCGGCGGGATCCCCGTGCGGCGACGAAGGGCGATCCGCGCGAGTCTAGGAGCCCGTCCCCGCCGCCGCGCTCACGGGCCGCCGAGCAGCACCATCTCCTCCGCGAGCTCGGGCACGGCGTCGAGCACCGAGCGGCCGAGCTCCTCGTCGTCGCGGCGCGTCCGGCGGACGAAGGCGTCGTGCATGACCGGACCGGCGAAGGGTTGCGACAGCACGCGGAGGATCGGCGCGTAGAGATTCGGGTCGAGCGTCTCGTACTTCGCGTGGAGGCGGGCGCGGGTCGGGTCCTGGAGGCAGTGGACCGAGAGCTCCTCCGGCCACAGGACGAACGAATCGTAGTGGCTCTTCCGGTATCGGCCCGGGATGCGACGGGCGAGGTCGCTCCACCAGGCGTCCACGCGATCGAGCGAGAAGACGTTGTAGGCCATCACGGCCGTGTTGCGGTCGAGCGTCACGTTGGGCATCGCGGCGAAGGCCGCGATCGTCTCCTCGACGAGGCGGAGGTCGGAGCCGCCGTGACGGATGTAGGTCTGCACTTCGCCGTAGCCGTCGATCGAGATGCAGACCGCGACTTCACGCGCTTTCAAGAGAAGCGAGCGCACCGTCGGCGTGAGGAGCGTCCCGTTCGAGACGATGTAGATCGTGATGCGGCCGAGCACGCCGATCTCGTCGAGATGCCGCAGCAGCACCGGCACGTCGTCGTTCAGCATCGGCTCGCCGCCCTTGAGCGACACGTACGCGAGACGGCTCAGGTCGACGCGGCCGAGCTCGCGCAGCAGCAGCTCCGGATCGGGTCTCGTCACGGGCGGGGCGGCGCGGCCGTGGCGGCGCTCGTGGACGGACCAGAGGCTGCTGAACAACGCGTTGCAGTGCCGGCACTGCAGGTTGCAGAGGTTGCTCGAGTTGAGCTCGAGATAGGTGATCCCGTCCCGCCACTCCGGCGACTTCAGGCGCTCCAGATGCAGCCGCTGGCTGTTGCCGGTCTGCCGCTCCCGCTCGATGCAGTCGCGGCACCCCGTCGGAACGCGCTGGGCGGCGAGGTCCTGTCGCAGCGACTGCCAGACGGGGCCGGCGAGGATCGCGGAGAGCGGCGCCTCGCCGAGGCGCGCGACGCTCGGGCTGCCCGGCAGGTGGTCGCCCCAGTAGGCGCAGCACGGCCGCACCCCCTTGTCGGTGTCGATCAGCAACGCGGTGTCCGCCGCGATGCAGAGCGGCTCCGCGAGGCGGTCCGACGCGCTCGCATCTCCTGCCGTGGCCATCACGCGCTCCCGTCCGTTCCCGATCCCTTCGACGTCGTGCGCACGCAAGACATTATCGGCATCCGCGTGTTGCGGCGACGGCACGCGGCAAGGGGTCGTCGCAGTGCGGGGGCGGGGGGGCGGACGAGCGGCCGGTGTCGCGGGGAGCTCGAATTCCCTATTCGATGCCGGCCAGATCCAGTCCCGCGGCGCGCAGCGCCTCGCGGAGCCGCGACTCGAGGTTCGCGCAGGGCTCGCGTGTGAAGACCATGAACGAGCCGCCGTCGGGCCGCGCGATCGCGGCGAGCACGTTGCTGATCCCTTCGATCGCGGCGCGGGCCTTGGCGTGCGCCTCGACACCGCTCATCTCCTTCACGACCGCGACCTTGCGCGCCGCGCTCGTCGGCCAGCGCTTCGTGGAGAGGTCTTCCGCGGCGAGCTGTCGCTTCGCGAGCGCCGCTTTCAGCGCCGCCTCGTCGAGCGACCTGCCCTCGCGCACCAGCAGCGTCGCGCGGCCATTCGACTCGAGGAAGAGGTCGGTGAGCTCCGGCAGCTCGCGCGGCAGCTCCTGCTCGAGCTTCGCGACGGAAGGCGCTCCCGAGATCGACGTGCCGGCAGACGCGCCGGAAGGTCCTCTTGCACCGATCTCCTTCAGCGTCACGGTGACGACCGCGAAGGAAGGCCGCTCGCGCGCCGTGAATTCGCCGATCTTGCAGCCGGCGCCGGTGAGCGCCTTCTCGACCGCCGCCTTGTCGAGCGTCGCCTCGCCCTTCATCCGGATCGTCGCCGTCTTGCAGTCGAACGTGACGTCGCCCACGCCCGCCAGTTTTCCCAAGGCCGCACGGACCTTGGCGTTCGCGCCTCACCCCGCACCCGGCACCTGCACGACGTAGGTCATCCCGTCCGCCGGCGGCTTCGCGCCGGCGTCGTCGCGGCCGCCCGCGAGTGCGCATGCGCCCAGCACCGCAGACAACAGGACGACCATCGCGATCGTCCAGGCCACTCCCGCCTTTCGCCCGCTCATCTCGTTTCTCCGTCGCCCGAAGGCCTCGTTCCGCGCCACCGGAGGGGCGCAAGGGTGCCGTTGTTAACCGTGCATCGAGAAACCCGGCGTACCGCCTGCGTAACGTCGCTGCTCCGCGTTGCCCGCGCGCAGGGTCGAAGTCGTGGACGGCGACGGCCAACAGGAAGGACGGGTGCCATGCGCAAGTACGAGTACAAGTTCGTGCGGCTCGGCGAGGGCTGGCTCGGCGTGAAGTCGGACGCCAAGGACGCGTACCAGCGCCAGATCGAGGAGCACGCGCGCCAGGGCTGGCGCCTGGTGCAGATCTTCGCGCCCGGGACCGGAGCCTACGGCACGGCGAAGTACTACGAGCTGATCCTCGAGCGCGAGGCGTGACGGCTCGCGCACTCGCGAGGCGTGGATGAGCCGCTACGCTTCCCGCGTGTCACTTCGTCGGAGCATGCGGCTCGTCGTGGTCGGGGTGCTTTCTCCCGTCGTGCTGGCGGCGTCGAGCCGGGCGCAGAGCCCGAGCGCGGCGCCGCGCGTCGTGCCCACGCGCGTCGAGAAGATCGCCGAGGGCGTCTCCGCGACGACGATCCACGGGTGGAACACGTGCCGCCTCGTCCGGCACGGAGGCGTGCTCTTCGCCAGTGCGGCGGTCTCGAATCCGAGAGCGGCCGAATACTGGGATCACGGGGGAGCGTTCTTCCGTCGCGACGACGGGCGCTGGAAGGAGGTCGGGAGGCTGCCCTTCAACCCCTACACGATGGCGGTGGCGCCCGACGGGACGTTCTGGGTCGTCGCTCCGTCGTCGTACACGGACTGTCGCGTCTTTCGATCGCGCGCGCCGGGCGACTTCTCGGAGCTCGAGGAGGTCCACCGCGGCACGTGCTCCTACCTCGGAGCCTCCATCGGGCCGGAGGGGAACTTCGTCGTCCTCTACGCCGAGTCCGCCGACTCGACGGCCGGCACGCCGAACGCCGTGACCGTCGCCTTCCACGAGCGCGCGAGCGACTGCTGGCATCGCAGCCGGATCGCGACGCCGGAAGGGCGCTACGGCTACGAGGGGATCGTGCTGCGCGGGAAGCAGGCGATCGCCGTGCTGAACTCGTCGCTCACCGATCCCGACCACGCGGACGCGAAGGGGACGCGCTACTCCTGGCGGCACGTCCGCCTCGCGCGGTGCGAAGACCTCACGAAGGGCGAATGGATCCAGTCGGGTTGGCTCCTCCCGCAGGACGGAAGGACGGCGCTGCAGGACCTGATCGTCGGACCGGACGGCGATCTCTACCTCTCCTACAGCCACGTGGCGGCCGATTCCCACTCCGCGCTGCTCGCGATCGAAAAAACCCCGCACCGGATCGCACGAATCCACTCCGACCTCGGCGTCGAGACGTTCGAGACCGGCCTCCAGGTCGGCGCTGCGCGGCTGCTCGTCGATCCGAAAAAGGGTTTCCACCTCATCGGACGTTGGGGAGCGGGGGGGCTGCGACTCTGGGATCTCGATCGCACCCAGGGATTCCGCGCGGGCGAGCCGCGCGAGCTCGCAGGCACCGACGCGCTCGAGGATTACGTCGTCCACACGCTCTGCCCCGAGCGCTTCGGCGGCGAGAGCGGCGGCGACACGGTCGATCTGCTCGGGACGAAGAGCCCGCCCGACCCGCCGGGGAAGGAGCGCGCCGACGTCGACCTGTGGCTCGCGTCGTTCCGGTGGGCGGACCTCTAGAGCGAAGCGTCGCGACTCGACTTCAGGAAGCGCACGCGTCCGGTCTTCAGCTCGTAGACGCCTCCGACGAGCTTCATGACGCCTTCCTTGATGCGGGCTCGGCCTTCCGGCGTCGACAACACCTGGTGCATCGACCAGCGCACGTTGGCTTCGACCGCCGCGTCGAGGATTTCCTGCGGCTCCGATTGCGCGTCGACGTCCTTCAGCCCCGGCAGGATGTTCTCCAGCAGGAGCGCGATGCGTTTGCGCTGCTTCTCGCCCTGGAGCTTGGCGGCGAGCGCGGCCTGCACCGCGCCGCACCCTTCGTGTCCGAGCACGACGAAGAGCGGCGTGCGCAGATGCACGCCCGCGTACTGCAGCGTGCCCATCACTTCGGGCGAGACGACGTTGCCGGCGACGCGCACGATGAAGAGCTCGCCGAAGCTGGCATCGAACACCAGCTCCGTCGGCACCCGCGAGTCGCTGCAGCCGAGGATGGTCGCGTAGGGATGCTGGCTCTTGGCGAGCTCGGCCAGCAACTCCTTCTTCACGGTCGGGAAGCGGGCGCGACCGCGAACAAATCTCTGGTTCCCAGCGACCAATCGCGCGAGCGCTTCCTTGGCCGTGCAGGGATGCGGTGTTCCGTCGCGTCCGGTCATCGGCGTGGTCTCCGCCGGCATCATGCCGGCCGACACGCGGCGATCCGCGGCAGCGAATGCGGTCGTTGGCATCCGCGTTCCGCATTCGAATCGGCCGTGCAGAACCCGCTGCTCGGCGAGGGGATGAAGGCGGGAACGGTCCAGGTGATCGGGCTGCGCTACGACCTCGACACCGGAGCCGTCACGCCCGTGGACGCGCCCAAGTAGGCGGAGGCTCTTCCGCCGGTCATGTGGACGCGGAGGAGCCGGGTACAGCGGACTCGAGCCTCTTCCCATCGGAAACCTCTGCCGCACCGGACTCGTCCTCCCGCGAGCAGAGCCGCCGTCGCGCCTCGGTTTCGGTGCCGGACCCGAACTGCTCCTTACAGGCGCTTCCGAAAGGGGTGGGGAGGACTACGTCGGGCTGCCCGTGGTCGGGCGGCGGCGAGCCGTCCTCCGAGGTGAGATGACGTGAAAAGCAGCGTGAACAGGACACCGGGAGTCGAAGACGGGAAGCGGCGTGGAGAGCGCGGCTTCACGGTCGTCGAACTCGCCGTCGTGATCGTGCTGCTCGTGGTCGGGCTCCTCTCGCTCGCCCAGGTCGCGCTCACGATCCAGTCCATGAAGCGCGCCGACGACGAGAGGGAGCTGGCAGCGGGCGCGCTCCTGGACCAGCTGCACGCGATCGAGACCACGCCGTTCGGCGATCTCGTCGCCAACTTCAACGGCCGCACGTTCGACGTCTTCGTGGAGGGCGCGGCGGCGCCTGCGCTGCGGTCCCTGCCCGGCGACGTCGACGGAAAGCCGGGAGCCATCGACGTCGTCGCCCCGGATCCGCCGAACGATCCCAAGCTCCTGCTCGAGGCGACCGTGCGGGTCGACTGGGTGGGGAGCTTCGGGCCGCGCCACCTCGTGCGGACCATCCGGATCTCGCGACCGGGAGCGAATCCATGATGCGGCGCCACGGCTTCACGTTCATCGAGCTCCTGATCTCGATCGCGGTGCTCATCGTCGTGCTGTTCACCGGGGTCGCGGTGTCGAAGTCCGCGATGACGGTCGCACAGGACACCGTTCGCAGCAGCGCGGCCGACAGCCAGGCGATGACCGCGCAGACCCACATCCGCCAGCTCCTCCTGTGGGCCGGACGATCCACGCTCGAGGCGACGCCGGACGGCGGCGCTCCGGAGCCGATGGTGGAGGGCTTCACGTACGACAACGTGAGCTTCCGGCGTGCGGTCGGCGGCGGAAAGGACGGGGCCATCTACGACCCGGCTCCGGGCCAGCCTCCGATCGCGTTCGCGTTCGTGCCGCGCGGCGCCTCGGGCATCGGTGACCTGACCATGGACAACGGGAGCGGCCCGCATCCGATCTGCGGCGGCCTGAGTGCCGTCGAGTTCGTGCGCGAAGGCAGCCGCGTCACCGTGCGTCTCGTCACGTTCACGCGAGGCGCCGTTCCCGAAACGCACAGTGTCGTACGCCGGCTCATCCTGCGTAATCCGTGAAGGTCGAGTTCTCGAGCGAGGAACACACGATGAACGCATACGAAACGCAAGAACCGCAACCCGTTCCCGAGCGAGGCGCCATCAGCATCCTGGTGCTGGTCGCCGCCATCCCGCTGCTCGTCGCCATCGGCGCCCTGCTGACGGTCTCCGTGGCGCACCACGACCAGTGCGAGCAGGAGCTCGGTCGGACGACGGCCGCGATCACCTCCTTCACCGGAGCGCAGGACGCGCTGTCCCGGCTCGAGGAGGCGCGCACGCTGAACGGGGAATTCGACCTCTCCATCAACGGCGGCACCGCGCGCGTGCGCGGGACTCCGTGGCTGGGCGACGGGATCGACGACGACAAGAACGGCCTCGTCGACGACGAGAAGGAGAAGAACATCTTCTCCATCCGCTCCGACGGCTGGCTCAATTCTTCGCCCGGAGGCGAGACGAATCCGGCCGTCCGCTCCTACCACTCGACGACGAACGTCGTGGCCGAGGTGACCGACTTCGAGTTCTCCTTCGGACAGGCCATCTACATCGACGATCCGGCCGCGAAGATCGACCTGAACGGCGGTGCGTTCGAGCTCTCGGGGAACGACGAGAACCTCGACGGATCCGACGGGCCCGAGGCCGCGCGCGCGGCGGTCGGGATCAACGGGGACCCGAGCGGCGTGATCGCGCAGGTGAGCAACAACCAGAAGGCGCACATCGTGGGCAACCTGCCCGATCCCGCGATCGGCCAGACGGACGCGTTGGACTTCGACCACTACCTCGAGATGCTCGGTCCGCTCGCGTCGATCGAATGGAACGACGGGACGTCGTTCAGCGGCACCATCGGCGACTACGCGAATCGCAAGGGCGTGATCGCGCATGCGACCGGCGACCTCAAGTTGCACGGCGAGACGCAGGGCGCGGGCATCCTCATCGTCGACGGCGACCTCGAGATCGACGGCCACTTCGAATTCGCCGGGCTGGTCCTGGTCCGCGGAAACGTGTCGTTCCAAGGCGGCGGCGGCGCGAAGGAGCTGTACGGCGCGATGCTGCTGTGGGGGCAGGACCCTCCGGGCGCGCCGCACGAGGACCTCGAGATCAACGGCACGGTCCAGGTCGAGTACAGCTCGCAGGGCCTCGACATCGCCTCCACGTCCGGTGGCGTGCGCGTGCTGTCGTGGCGGGAGCAGTGACAGGGACCGTGACCCTGCAGTGCTGAACGGCGCCTCGTTGCTCGGCCGAGTCTGAGGTGCGCTTTCGGTAGCGTCGGACGCGGCGTGAGCTTCCGAATGTCGTGGATCCCGACGCGCGGAGCACGGCTAGCATCGCCCGCCCGATGAAGAACGGCGCCGCCCGGATCTTCGGATGGACCGCGCTCGCCGCGCTCGCGGGCTGCTTCGGCATCGACGACGCGCCGCAGATCGGCGTCGTTCCCGGGCTCGGCACCTTCACCGTCTCGCCGGTTGCGGGCCTGGTCACGACCGAGGGGGGCGCACGCGCCGCCTTCACGGTCGTCCTCGACGTCGCGCCGACGGCTGACGTCGTCGTGAACGTCGCCAGCTCCGATCCCGCGGAGGGCTATGCGTCGAAGGACACCCTGACGTTCACGCCGCTCGACTGGGACGCGCCGCAAGGGGTCATCGTGACCGGCGAGAACGACCCCTCGATCGACGGCGACGTCGCGTACACGATCGTGCTGTCACCCGCGGTGTCCGCCGATCCCCAGTACTCCGCCGTCGACCCGCCCGACGTGTCGATCACGAACCGCAATGACGACGTCGCGGGCGTCACCGTCGTCCCCGACAGCGGACTCGCGACCTGCGAGAGCGGGAGCACCGCCACGTTCACCATCGTCCTCGACGCGGCGCCCTCCGCCGACGTCACGATCCCGATCGCCAGCTCCGACCCGAAGCTGGGCACGGTGGCGCCCTCGTCGGTCGTCTTCACCCCGGCGGACTGGAACGTGGCGCAGACCGTGACGGTGACCGGCCAAGACGACTCCTCGCCCACCATCAATCCGCCGAGTCCCTACACGATCGACACCGGCCCCGCGGTCAGCACCGACCCGGACTTCGGCGGACTGGCGACCCCGAGCGTGGCGGTCGTCCACTTCGACAACGACACCGCGGGGATCACGGTGACGCCGACCGAGGATCTGTTCACGTCGGAGGCCGGGGATTCCGACCTCTTCGCCGTCGTCCTCAATGCCGCTCCGACGGCTCCGGTGCGCCTCAACCTCACCTCTTCCGATGCCCTCGAATGGCTGGTCGCCACGGCCTCGAGCGGGCCCGCCGTCTCCCAGTCGCTCGACTTCGACGGGGCCAACTGGTTCACGCCCCAGATCGTCTTCGTCGTCGGCGTCGACGATCCCGATCCCGTGATCGACGGCGACGCGACCGGCCCGATCCAGATCACGGTCGATCCGAGCAGCTCCCCGGAGTACCTGGCGGTCGTGCCCGTTTCGCCGACCGTCACGAATCTCGACGACGACGTCGCCGGATTCCGGGTCGAACCCGTCGAATGCGTCACGACCGAGGGCTCCACCGCCGTCGCCACCTTCGAGGTGAATCTCCACACCATCCCGTCGAGCACGGTCACCATTCCCGTGACGAGCCTCGATGCGACCGAGGGCGCCGTCACTCCGAGCAGCCTGACCTTCCTGCCCGACGCCACGGCGCTCGAGCCGCAGACCGTCACCGTGACGCCGGTGGACGATCTCGTCGTCGACGGCGACCGCGTCCATTCGATCCAGCTCGGCGCGGACGCGACCACCGCCGATCTCGACTACCAGAATCTGGTGCCGCCCTCCGTCACGGTCACGAACGTGGACGACGACGTCGCCGGGATCGTCGTCCTCTACGACGAGCTGACGACCAGCGAAACCGGCACGTCGACCCAGATCCTGGTCGTCCTGGAGTCGATCCCCACGGCCCCCGTGACGATCACGTTGACGGGCCTCAACACCAACGAGGGTGCACTCTCGACGACCTCTCTCGTCTTCCCCGCCGACGGCAGCGCGCTGGTTCCCCAGATCGTGACGGTCACGGGGGTCGACGACGGCGTCGTGGACGGACCGGTCACCTACACGCTCACGGGCACGCCGAGCAGTGCCGATCCGATCTACAACACGCGCCCGCCCTTCTCGGTCGACGTGGTGAACAACGACGACGACGTCCCGATCCAGCCGCCGCTGGTGAACCTGCTGCCACCCGTCGGCGGCTCGCTCGATCCGGGGTCCCAGGACGAGTGGGACGACGAATCGGTCCGCGAGCCGAGCGTCCTCGAGATCAATGGGACGTTCCACATGTGGTACGAGGGCTTCAACCATCGCGGCGAGAAGCACGAGGGCGTGGGGTACGCGACGTCGACGGTCGCGCCGGGCCCGTTCGCGAAGGACCCGTCGAATCCCGTGCTCGGACACGCGGGGAGGTTGAGAGACCGGGGCGAGATCGACGGTCGAGGCGTGGGAGCTCCCAGCGTCCAATTCGACGGCACCACCTATCGGATGTGGTTCTCCTGCCGGGAGGATTCCCTCGACCGGCTCGAGATCGCCCACGCCGTATCGCTGGACGGCGTCGAATGGTTGAAGCACACGTCGTCGCCCGGCGGCCCGACCGTCGCCGTCCTCTCTCCGACGAAGGGCGCCTTCGACGCGATCGACGTGACGTCACCCCACGTCCTCTTCGACGCCGGCATCTACAAGATGTGGTACCAGGGAACCGACGCCGCGGGCGTCGAGCGGATCGGGTATGCGACGTCGCCCGACGGAATGGTCTGGACGAAGCACGGCGACCCCGTGCTGCATGAAGGAACCATTGGCGGCTTCGACGAGCGGGGCGTGCGGCAGCCCTGCGTGATCCTCGAGGGCTCGACCTACATCATGTGCTACGCGGGCACGGGCATCGACTTCAGGCACCGCCTGGGTCTCGCGGTCTCCACGGATGGGATCTCGTGGTCGAGGTACGCCAACAACCCGGTCCTCGACCTCGGAGCGAACGGTTCCTTCGACGAGCGCGGACTGTCGGCCCCATGGGTGCTCAAGGTCGGGTCGACATTCCACGTCTGGTTCGCGGGCGAGGACGACGACGGAAACTTCTCGATCGGGTACACGAGAACCCAGTGAGTCGAGCGTGAGCAGACCGACGGGAATCCCGCCATGCTGAGGCTCGCGTTCATCGCGCTCCTCACGACGAGCGCCTGCCATTCGACGCCGGCGCTCGCGGAGTTCGAGCCGACCCCTCGTTCCAGTGAGGCTCGGGCTCCCGCGCCGACGCTCGAGCAGCAGGATCCATCGGTTCCTGCATCTCCGCGTGCCGACGCGACCGGGATCCTCGATCTCGACCGCCTCGAGGGAAACGTCTGGGCCGGCCTCCTCGGCTTCAGCAGCGACTACGACGCCGATCCGAAGGTCGCCGCGGGCGTGCTCGTCCGGGCGCCCTCGCCGTTGCTGTCGCGCGGCCTCTTCGGGATGAACCGAGACGACCTGGGGATCTATCTCCAGGCCGGTGGGGGATCCCTCGATCGCGACGTCGACGCCACCACGGACGACACGCGCGGCGCCGTGCTGCTGGGGTCGCTCGGCGTCGACTTCACGGTGATCCGGGACCGGACGTGGCTGCTCCTCGCGCAGGCCGGAGTGCAGTACGTCGGCATCACGGACGTGGCGAGCGCCGACGACGGCGTCGGCTTCGTGGCCGGCGGACTCGGCGGCTTCGCGCTCGCCGATCGCCTTCGCATCACCGTCAATCCCCAGGTCATGCTGGGCGACGGCGACTACCTCTACCTCGTGAGCGTCGGCCTGCACTTCTCGTTCTGACGAAGCACTTCGCGAAAGCGATCCCGTCGGAGCCGCGCGGCCCCGGACTCCTCGGGCGATTCACTTTCCAAGGGACGCGCGCGCGGCGGAGTCGGCCGCAGCGACCACGCGACCGTCGGAGACCTGCCAGATCGTGGAGAGGTCGTCCCGGTAGACGACGCGCGCGCGCCGCTCGGCGCAGAGCAGGGACTGCTGCTTCGGCCACTTCCCGCTCATCCAACGGGTGCAGAGCACGAAGTCGATGCGCGCGCTCCGCAGATGGCCCAGAAACTCGGAGGAGGCGCAGCGGATCGCCGGCGGATTCCACGCGCTCCACCAGCCGACCGGCGGCGCGAGGTGGAGCGGGCGATGCTCCGATCCGTCGGCGTCGAGGAAGCGCGGCTCGAGCTGCCAGCGCCGCCCGAAGAGCGGATAGATCTGCACGTTCTCGAGAGGATCGCTCGCGAAGACCGTGACGCGCGAGCCCGCCGGCAGCCGATCGATCTCCTGCCACGCCCGTCCGATCGGCCCCTTCGCCGCCTCGAACGAGAAGATGCTGTCGTCGATCTGCGCCTGCTTGCGCGCGGCGAAGTGCGCGAAGACCCCGAGCACCGCGACCACCAGCAGCACGACGCACGATCGCGCGATCCTCGGACGGCTCCGCCACGCCGCGAGCGGGAGCGCGGAGCCCAGCGCCGCCAGCACGAACGCGGCGCAGCCCGCCGGGCTCCAGGCCGAGACGAGCCGCGGCGTCGCGACGACGCAGGCGAGGCCGATGCCCACGAGCGCGACCTTCCGCCATCGCTCCGGCCGGAAGGATCCCGCGAGCAGCGCCACGCCCAGCGCATGCATGAGGACGAGGTAGCGCGACTCCTGGCCGTTGAGCGGCGCGATGCCGGGCCGATTGCACGTCGCGGAGAACGGGAGCCACGGATAGATCGCGACGCTCACGATGCCGACCAGCGAGAGGAGCGCCCGGAAGGAACGGGCCGGCCGTGACGCGTCGCGGTCGCTCGACGTGCGCATGAGCAGCGACAGGTACCCGATCGCGCCGAGGAGCCCGATGACGTCCGGCCAGCCGGTCAGGAGGTTCGTCAGGCGGTGCAGGAATTCGGGATGGGTCCAGACTCCTGCGCGGTTCATCCACGCGATCAGGCGGGTCTGCTCGAGCGGCTCTCCTCGAAGCGGACCCTCCCAAGGACCGAACTGCAGCGGATAGAGCGGATTGCCGGTGGTCACCGCGTTTCGGACGTACCAGAACGAACCGGTCACGAGCGCGCCGGCGAGGAGCCAGGCCACGTCCCGCCACGCGTTGCGGTCCTCGCGGTCGCGCCACGCGAGCCAACCGCGCCACGCGCCGATCAGGAGCAGCGCCGGAGCGAAGTTGGGTCTGCAGCCGACCGCGAAACCGGCGGCGAGCCCGACGTAGAGGAAGGTCCGGTCGCGGCGCGCCGGTCGACGATCCCCGGATCTGCCGGCGAGAGCCAGCGCCGCGAGGACGAGGGCCGGTCCCGCGAGGTCCGTCGCGCAGAACGTCGCCGCGACTTTCCACGTCGACGTCGAGACCAGCAGCGCGACGACCAGCGCGAACGCGGTCGTTGGCGTCGCGCCTTGCATGCGCGCGAGCCCGAACAGGGAGATCGCCGCGATGGCGAGGAAGAGCGCGCCGGCGAAGCTCGCGGCCGCATCGGCGTGGAAGGGCAGGAGGAACCAGGAGGCCATCAGCTCCGCGTTCATCGGGAAGTACGCCTGGTAGGTGAACGCGGGCAGGTCGATGCGCCGCGTCGTCAACCAGTGGACGGGGAGCGCCGCGTGGTAGCTCAGGTCGTCCCACGAGATCCCGCTTCCGTCGATCGCGACGCGGCAGATCGCCACGCCGGTGAACCCTGCGAGCGCGATCGGAAGCGCGACGTCCCTCCATCGGCCGCGGACCGGTTGCGCGGACGCGGCGGTCGCCGGTTGCGGACCGCTCCGGATGCGTGCGACGAGCAGCGGGAGCGTCGCCGCGACGAGGACCACCGTGACCCCGACCGCGTCGAGGTGGCCGAGGACGCCGGCGACCAGGGTCGACACGCACGTGATCGCCACGAATACGACGCAGCCGACGAGGAGCCGGCGCCAGGTTTCGTTCGCAGCGCATCGCGACGCGACGACCGTCGCGAAGGCGATGGCGAGCGCTTGATCGAGCAGGAACCAGAAGACGGGCATCTTCTTTGGTCCGACGGCGAAGACGACGGCGCCGAAGGTCGCCACGGTAACCCGCCTTTCCGAGGCGCGCTACGATTCGCGTCGATGTCACGTCCGACGCACATCGCCGCGGGCGCGGGCGCAGATGCGCGCCGTCTGCGCGCGGCGGCGATCGGCGCGGCGCTCCTCGCGATCGCTGCCGCGGCGGCGTGGCACGCGGCAGCGCTCCGCTGCGTGGTCGACGACGCCTATATCTCCTTCCGATATGCGGGCAATCTCGTCGCCGGCCACGGGCTCGTGTTCAATCCCGGCGAGCGCGTCGACGGGTACACCAACTTCCTCTGGACCGTGCTCGTCGGCGCCGGGATGGCGTGCGGCGCATCGGCCGAGGCGACGTCGCTCGGGCTCGGCATCGCGTCGATGGCGCTGTTGGGATTCACCACCGACGCGCTCGGAACGGCCGTCTTCGCCTGGCGATGGAGCGGACGGCTGCTCGCGCTCGGGCTGCTCGCTGCGCTCGGGCCCGTGCTGCTCTGGTGCGTGAGCGGGCTCGAGACGGGTCTGTTCGCGGCCGTCGTGGTCGGCGCACTCGCGGTGCACGTCCGCGGCGGGAAGGGCGAAGGCTCGCGCTGGCTTCCCGGTCTCCTCTTCGGAGTCGCGACGCTCGTGCGGCCCGACGGCGCCCTCTTCGCATCGGTGGCCGCGGTCCATCTCGGCGTTCGCGCCGTGCGCGCGCATCCCGGCGACCGGTCGGCGACCTTGCGCGCGACCGCGGCCTTCGCCGCGGCGTATGCGCTGGTCGTCGTGCCCTATTGGTCGTGGCGGACCTGGTACTACGACGCCCTGCTCCCGAACACCTTCTACGCCAAGACCAGCTCCGCGGCGCTCGCCGACCTGGGATTCGCCTACGTCCGCACGTTCGTCACCGAGTATCCGCTCTTTGTCGCCGCGCTGGCGATCGGCGTCATCGCCGCGGTTTCACGGGATACGCCCGCGCGAAGCCGCTCACCCGCGCTGCTGCTCGTCGCGCTCGTGGTCGTCTGGACCGGATACGTCATCCGCGCCGGCGGGGATTACATGCCGCTCGCGCGCTTCCTCGTTCCCGTCCTCCCGATCGGCGTGTTGCTCGCGACCGAGGCGTGCGTCTCTTTCGGCCGATTCGGCGCAGGACGTCGTGCGCGCGGCGCGGTGGCCGTCGCGCTCTTCGCGGGCGTCGCCGGCGCGTGCCTGCTTCCGTCGTATCGGAGCGCCCACACCCCCGAGCGGCTCGGCCTCGTCGACACGGTGCTGCACGAGAAGCGGAAGATGGCCGAGTGGCTCGCCGTGGGTCGGCTCCTGCGCGCCATCTGCCCGCGCGACACGACCCTCGCGGTCTCGAATGCGGGCGCGATCCCCTACTGTTCCGGACTCTTCGCGATCGACCAGTCGGGTCTGTGCGATCGCTACACCGCGCGCGTCGACTCCGATCCCTGGGTGCTCGACTATCCAGGCCACGCCATCCAGGCGACGCGCGCCTATCTCGAGCAGCGCCACCCCGACCTGATCCTCTGGCGCCCGACCGTCGACGTCTGGCGAAGCCAGCCCCTCCCGCTGCCGCCGAGCCCGGCCTACGTCACGCGCGCGCTGCGCATCCCGGACCTGTCGGGGAGCGACAGCGCCGAGCTCTTCCTCTACTTGTAGGTTCGCAGCGACTCGCTTCCGAGACTCACGGAGGTCCCCTTCGTCGAACTCTCGAAGCGCCCCTGACGAACCAGGTCACCGGGCGATCGATGCGTCAGAAGACGTAGTCGGCGGCGATCGTGAAGTTGCGTCCCGGGGCGTCGATGCCGCTGCCGTGGACGCGGTAGCGGTAGTTGAAGAGGTTCTCGACGCCGGTCGTGAGCCAGAGGCCGCGCGCCACCTCGACGCCGACGCGGACGTTGAGCGTCCACCACGCCGGCGTGCCTTCGTCGGGGAAGCGCGGGTCGAGCTCGTCGACCTCCGCCAGCCGCCGCTGCGCGAGCGCGCCGCGCGCGAAGAGCTCGCCGAAGTAGTCGAGCGCGCGCGCGTCGCCGCGCCGCGGAGTGCGGTCGCGTGCCGGTCCCACGCGCCACCCCAGCAGCGCCTCGGGCGGCGGGACCTTGCTGACCGGTTCGTTCGCCGAGCGATTGCGTCCGAGGTTGGCTAAGCCCTGGAACTCGAAATAGTGCGCCAGGCCCAGGGGATCGGCGTCGACGACGCGGCGGTCGAGCCAGGTCTCCAGCGACCAGATCGTCGCGCGATCGGCGTTGTCGACCACGAAGAAGTTGGTTCCGCCCTGCGAGAACGCGAACTGGTTCGTGAGCAGGTCCTGGTAGTAGGCGAAGGAGAGCGCGGCGCCGCCGTTCGTGCGCTCGTCGACGCGGCGTGCACCGAGCTCGAAGTTCCAGACGACCTCGGGATCGACGTCGAAGTTCGGCACGCGGTTGCCGGCCGAGAAGTCGCCCACCACGGCGAGGTCGTCGAGGTTGGGCGCGCGAAAGCCTCGGCTGATCGAGCCGTACAGCGAGTCCTGCTCGGAGAGGCTCCACGTGAGCCCCGTCGCGAAGGTGACGTCGTTCCAGGTCTCGGAGAAGGCGCCGAACGGCCCGGCCGTGCCGACCGTCAGCCCCTCGAAGTCGAGGTCGGTCGAGATCCGGGAGTAGCGCACGCCGTTGGTCCACTCCCAGTCGTCGGCGAGCATCCAGCGGTCGAGCGCGTAGACCCCGAACGTGTCGTAGCGCGCGCCGTCGGGATAGCGGCCGCTCGCGTTCTCGGTCCAGATGCCGGTCGTCTGGTCGAACGTGTTGCTCTCCGACTGGACGGTCTCGAAGTACGCCTCGGCGCCGACGATCACCTCGTGGGAATCGACCGGCGCCAGCACCGCCTTCAGCGACACTCCCGGCGCGGTGACCTCGTCGCGCTCGACGATCAGCTGGGTGGGGGCCGAAGCGCGCACGCGA